>JAFSHE010000249.1 GCA_017440445.1 Oscillospiraceae bacterium
ATTCTGTAAAAGCCGGTGAAGAAGCCGCTTGTAAAGCAAAGAGGAAGTGTAAGGATATAATACGATGTGAAGATTATGTACAGAAGCTTTACCAATCTCTCAAAATTTGAACCGTTCAGGCTAAGAAAGTCATAAACAAGCTTCATACCGCCTGTGTACTGCTTTTCTCCCTTAAACATAGTAATAGCCAGAATTACCGCCAGAGCAACAACTCCGATGGTCAGAAAGGCTGCGATAAACTGGTATATCTCATACCATTCAATTCTTATAAAATCGTAAGCGTTCATAATGATCTCCTTTTCCAGATAATAATGTTGTGGATCTATATCAAACTCCGTTCGTGTACATCATATATTTGACGATATATCGAACGGCGTTGTCTGATATACAAAGTAATTGAGCCAATTGGTATAAAGAAGGGTTGCATGTGAGCGCCATGTCATCATGGGCGCATTTTCAGGATCATCCTGCGGAAAATAATTAACAGGGAGCCTTGGAGAAAGCCCTCTCCCAACATCTCTGAAATACTCAGACGCAAGCGTATCCGCATCATATTCAGAATGTCCTGTGATAAAGAACTGCTTGCTGTCCTCGCTGCATACGGCGTATACTCCGGCTTCATCAGATACCGCCATTATCTTGAGCTGGGGAACATTTTCGATATCCTCTGCCCTTACTTCTGTATGTCTGGAATGAGGAACATAGAATTCTGTATCAAATCCTCTGAAAAGACGTGATTTAGGAGTAAGCATCGTGTGTCTGAATACTCCGAACATCTTATTATCCAGAGCATATTTAGGAACTCCGTAATGATAATACAAAGCCGCCTGCGCTCCCCAACAGATATGAAATGTTGAATGGGAATGTGTCTTTGTCCATTCCATTATTTCGCACAGCTCGTTCCAGTATTCAACATCCTCAAACTCCATCTGCTCAACAGGTGCGCCTGTGATGATAAATCCATCGAAATTTGTATCTCTTATTTCATCAAAGGTCTTGTAAAATGTAAGAAGATGCTCGCTGGATGTATTTTTACTTTTATAGGTAGAGGTCTGCACAAGAGTTATCTCGATCTGAAGCGGTGTATTCGACAAGCAACGCAGTATCTGTGTTTCTGTCGCAATTTTAGTAGGCATCAGATTTAAAATACCTATCTTTAATGGTCTGATATCCTGATGGAGTGCTCTGTACTCAGTCATAATAAAAATGTGCTCATCCTCCAGCACACTCTGAGCAGGCAGACCATCCGCAATTTTAACAGGCATGTATTTCTATCCTTTCTTTTCTACACAAACTTTTTAAGAAAATTTACTTAATGAAATTATATATCAACTCTCCTCTTTTGTCAAGTCACAATGTGCAAAATGCACTGTTATGGACTTAAAATTTTTATATAAATAAATCTTGAAAAAATAAAGTATATATGATACAATATAAAATAGTTTAGACTGTAGTAGTCTGGCAATCTATTTTTTAGGAGGAATATCATGACATTGAAGAAATCCCAGCGTATTCTTTCTGCCATCTTAGCAGTACTCATGGTCTTATCCCTGACAACTGTTTTTGAGTTCCAGAAAGCTTATGCAGACGAGATCGACGGAGAATGGAGATATACCGTTTCCGGCGGTAAAGCAAACATCACCTCTTACATCGGTACAGCTACCACCATTACTGTTCCCGCTAAAGTAAACGGCATCTCCGTAGGCTCAATAAGCGGTTTAGCTAAGGGTGCAAATATCGGTAAAGTTGTATCGGTAACACTCAGTGAAGGTATTGAGGAAATCTCGGCTGGTACTTTCGAAAACTACTCTAATCTTGAAATAATCAAGATTCCTTCCACCCTTAAGACACTCGGAAGCAGCGCTTTCTATAACTGTACAAGACTTCGTGCCGTAACACTTCCCAAGGGTGTAACTTCCATCGGCAGCAGTGCTTTCTGCAACTGTACATCTCTTTTAAGCGCATACATTGACTGCGACGCTTCAACTATTCCTGATAACCTTTTTACAGACTGCATCAGCCTTTCAAGTATCGTTTTACCCTCAAGAGCTACTTCTATCGGTAAAAATGCATTCAGTGGCTGCCTTTCTCTGTACTCTATCGTTCTCCCTGACTCCATAACAGAGATCAACAGCTATGCATTTTCAAACTGTACAAACCTCAGCCTTGCATCACTTCCCGCAGAGCTCAGAACATTGGGCGAAAACAGTTTTGCTAACTGCAGCTCCATTTCTAAGCTTTTAATCGGAAACAAGCTCAGATCCATTGGCACAAAGGCATTCCAGAACTGTACATCTCTTAACGAGATCTACTTTGGCTGCGGCCTGACCAAGATCGAGAAGAATATCTTCTTCGGTTGTAGAGATCTCAAGAAGGTAGTATTCGGAGGATCCTATGTAAATCTTACAAACGCTTTTGATATCAATAGCAATCCTACTGTTTACTATCCCTCAAAACTCAGCTCTGACTGGGCTCAGTACACCGGAACCAAGAAGACCTTCTCTTCCCCCGCTGCTATCAGATTTACTGCATACAGCTCTATGACAGCAGGCAACAAGCAGACTATCAAGTTGACTATAACTCCCAATCTTTCATCTCTCGGATCCCTCTACTTCCTGTCCAGTTCCAACGAAAGCGTTGCAACCATCAACAGCGAAGGTGTGATATCAGCACTGTCCGGTGGTACAACAAAGATCACTGCTACCACCATCACAGGTCTTACAAAGTCCTTTACTCTGAAAGTAAATCCCAAGAAGATCACAAGTGTTACAGCTACATCAAAAACAACAAGCTCCATTGATCTTAAATGGACTGCTGATACTTCCGCAAACGGTTATATGGTCTACCGTTCCACTTCCGCAACATCCGGATTCAAGAAAGTAAGCACCACATATACAAACTCTTATACAGACAAGGGTCTTAAGAAGGGTACAACATACTACTACAAGATCTACTCTTACATAAAGACATCAAGCGGATATCTTTATTCACCTGCAAGCAGCGTAAAATCTGCTAAGGCAACTTCGCCCGCTCCTGCTACAATCACAGCAAAGAAAGCATCTACAACAAGCGCTAAGATCACATGGACAAAGTCTATCGGAGCTACCGGCTATCAGGTGTGCATGGCAACATCCATGAATGGCAAGTACACTGTTATCAAGAATGTAACAAGCAGCACTACACTTTCTACTACCAAGACAGGTCTTAAGAAGGGACAGACATACTACTTCAAGGTTCGTTCCTATGTGACAGTCAACGGTACAAAGGTTTACAGCGGCTTCTCCAAAATCACAAAGATCACACTATGATAATAAACGACCCTCCTGTAAAAAGGAGGGTCAAATTCTTATACAAAAAAACAAAGGAGAGAGCAAACGCCCTCTCCTTTTTAAGGTATAAAACCTTGTTTTAAAAAATAACCGCCTTGCCGTGGGTGTGCTTATAAAACCCGCTTTAAGCAGGGTGGGTAAGATCGCCTGTCGGTTTCACGCTCCCTATCTTCCGCAGTACGGGAGGTCTGCAATCCGCCGCCAGAGCCGAAATCCCTTTTTCAATGTGTTGGATTATAGTGACACACCTTAAACGTCAACTGCACAGCAGTTTACAAGGCAGTATGAAAACATATTCATCTGTGTAACGATATTATATCGCTATTCTCCACAGATATCCGAGGAAATCAAAGGAATTACTCCTCGTCGTCGTATCCTGCAAGCTCCGCAAAGCGCTGAAGGAATATCTCGCCTATCTCGGCATACTCCTCATCACTGTCAATGGTTGCAAGCATGGACTCACCGTCTATCTCCTGCTCCTTCAGTACAACGAACTGGTCTGCACCCTCGTCATCATCAGACTCGGGAACAAGTGCATAGTATGTTGTACCATTATACTCAAGGGCATCGATAAACTCAAAACGGGTAACGTTTCCGTCCTCATCCTCAAGCTCGATTATGCCCTCTTCTTCATCGAGAACTGCATTGTTCATATCTTCAGACATTTTATCATATTTCCTTTCGATTCATGTATACGGTATTTTTACCGCACGCTATATGTCTATTTTACACTATGTTCTCTTGATTGTCAATACGAAAAAAGCGGAATTACATCGATTTTCTGTTTATACAACCAAAAATCATTATATTGTACAATAGAATCATAAAAATATTAGACAGTTTACCATGTAGAAAGTTTAAACTTTATATTGACTTTGCACAAAAAATGTGATATTATTATATCAAGGAAAAGAACAAAAGACAGTCGGAAGGGTTTCCGAAGAACGGTCGGAGTTCATCCCTTAGTCAAAGTAAAATGACCGAAAATCCAAGAAAGAGGTACACTCCAATGGGTTAACAGATCAAAACTTCAGGCTCAACTGAATAACGGAAAGGGGTCGGTCCAATGGAAATGACCACTACCCTGAGAAAACTTGAAATCTGATTGAAAGGAGCGAGTCCAATGGAAATCACTGAGTCACAGCATCTTTCATCTGCGGCTCGAACCGAGAGCTAAAGCCCAAATTTAACGGTGAACGGACTGTACGGGGTCTTCCCTAACAGGTACAGCATCTGCCGAAACAGAGTGTTTATACTCATCATAACGGCTTGCGCAGCAGGCGACACGCAGATACCACATGGCAGAGTTTAACGACGGTGCCGACTTCCGCTATATGCGTTGACATATACACACCCGATGAAAGCAGGTGGTTCCAACATGCACGGTTATAGCATATTTGAAACGAGGTACAAGAGATCTGCGAAAGGATGAGTCCCATGTACTCATAGGATCGATAATCACGAACCAAATCTATGAATGAGGTAAGATCCGATGTAATACATAATTACAACTGAATAAATATCTCCCCTGCGGCGTGTCAGTCGCAGGGGATTTGATTTATAAAATTTCTACGAATGGAAGCACAGAATAATAACTATTATTCTGCTAAGCCTCCTCCCCACTCCACAACGGTAAATCCGCTGCGCTCGTAGGACGGAAGCTGCTGTGCAGGAATATCCACATACTCGTCACTCGGTGTGTAGGTCATGAATACTCTGATAACGCTGTCGGGTGCGGGAGATACGGTCATAGGCACCGCTGCACTGTATTCCTCGGTATGCAGAGAGATGATATTGTACTCGTTACCCTGCATCAGAGGCAGCCAGTAGATGATAAACTCGTTTGCCTCCCTTGCAGAAAGACCGATATACATCAGCTTTTCACGCAGGAAAGAGGCTGTATCCTCACCCTTCACGCAGAAGCCCTTGCTCATATCAAGAGCCGCCTTGCCGCTGCCCTCCCAATAGAGGCAGTAATACTCGTTTCCGTCTGCATCGTAGAGAGTTCCATCGGGCATGGCTGTCACATTCCAGCCGCTGCCATACTCGGGGTAGGAAACTGTTATCTCGCCCTCACCGACAAAGTCGACCTTTACGGAAACCTCAGTTTCCTCCTCGGGATAGAGATAGATAACGGGCTTTGCATAATCGCCGAGGAAATAGTAATCATACTTGTACTCAGCGCTGTTGTACTCGCCGAGAAAGAACTCATCCACCATGTTTGCGATATTGTAGGTCAGCTCTCGCACAGTGAGGTTGTAACGCTGTTCATCCTCCTTTTTATAGATATCGCTGTACCCCCTCGGCTTGAAATTGCACAGCCAGTCGCTGTAAAGGAAGTAAGATATTTCTATATCCTTACAGTATTCCTCACGGGCGAAGCCGAAAAGCTCCCATGGGCCGAAGTTTGCTGTGATATCATTCCACCTGAGATAATATTCAAATGCGTATGGCTCATCAGGGTCGTAGTCATCGTTTTCAACTATCTCAGCCATCATCTTCTCACCCATGTGGTAATACATGGATGTTCCGGAATATTTTCCGTTGGTTATAGTGAACTCCTCGCCTGTGCCGAACACCTCGGTCTTTTTAAGCGTATCACCATCCAGCGTGTAGAGATAGTCTGTATCGTTCCAGGCTGTGGCAAACCATGCCTTGCTGCCATCGGGAAGCTCCTTAAGCCCGAGGAAGTTCGACACGCTGTACACCGCCATGTGTGCGTTGTTGATGGTATCTATGAACTTTAGACCGCCGTCCTTTATGCGGTATATATCCACCTCTGCACCCCACTGGTGAGCATAGGTCTCCTCACCGTCTTCATCGAAGAGCTTTAGCTCCGAAGTCAGCACCTCGGGCATACCGTCAAAATCCATGTCAACAAGGACTATTCCGTATGTATTCTCATTGTAGATGGTATCAAGGTTATCAATGATAGCAGTATATACCTCGGTCATACGTGGGTCCTTTTCCACATCAGACATGATATATCCGCTTTCTATGATAGCGTCTGTATCCTCAGTGAGTATCTTAACTTCAATAAGATCAAGCTTATTATGGTACCCCCTGCGCCATTCCTCGTCAGAGGCGGTGTAGATCACCCGCATACCGCTGAAGGTGATCTCTGCATAGACGTAATCCTCTGGGATCTCGGGCGCTTCACTGTAAAGCTCGCCTCTGAAGGACAGTGTATCCGCATAAATCGTCCTGCCGTTTATATCAAATGTCATATTGTCCGCAAGGCTTGAAAGCATGGGAATGCCGTATGTATAAGCAGGGTCGAGAATAATATCCGCATAATTAAAGCCCTTTTGCTGTCTGATAAATGCACGTGTAGTTATAGTATCACTTATGGAATAATTCTGAATAAAAGTGGACACCTTAGGCTCTGTTTCACTTTCGGAAACGCCGAAGCTAAGCTGCGGCTCTGCCCACGAGATATCATACGCAGTATAACCATCAGCAAAGTTTTGGTGACTGATATACTTGCTTTCCGCCATAAGACCCTTTATGCCGTTTTCCCCGTCAAGCTGAGTACGCAGCGCCCTTGTGGACTCCCTCACGCCTATCTCGAAATATTCAGTATCGAAATAGATAGTGTTTCCCCTTATCATATTCCATGTATTGGTCATATCGGAGATGTTTCGGTCAAAGATAGCATTCCTATCGTCCTCCATAATGACGGGAGTAAAGCTCCTTATTTCATCAAGGGTGTACTCTCCCAGCTGCTTTGAAACAGGCTTTGACTCCTGCACTGACTCTGAGCTGCTTCCCTCCTGCTCCGGCGCAGAGGTGTTCTCCGTGGCGTCTGAGGTGCTTTCTGCGGAGCTTTCAGAGATATTCTCCGAGGACAGAGTGCTTTCTCCCCCGCCGCATGCGGTACAGGACAGAAGTATCGCCGCAGTAAGCAGCAGCGAAATCGGGCTTCTCATTTTTTTCATGATATTACCTC
>JAFSHE010000250.1 GCA_017440445.1 Oscillospiraceae bacterium
CATGGGCTTTATCGGCGAGAACGGTGCAGGCAAGAGCACCACCATCAAGGCTGTCCTCGGACTTATGAAGCCCGACAGCGGTGAGATAACAGTGCTCGGCGAGGATTCGCAGAACCTCTCCAAGGAGCTTAAGGAAAAGATCGGCGTTGTATTTGACGGTCTTACCTTCCCGAATACCCTGAACGCTATCCAGCTTGACAAGGTAATGGCAGGCATCTACCGTAACTGGAGCAGCGAGACCTTCTTCAAATACCTCACACGCTTTGAGCTTCCCACAAAGAAAAAGTTCAGAACATTCTCGCGTGGTATGGAGATGAGATTATCCATTGCCGCTGCGCTCTCCCACGATCCGCAGCTGCTTGTCCTCGACGAGCCTACAAGCGGTCTTGACCCAGTAATGAGAAGCGAGATACTTGATATCTTCCTTGAGTTCATGCAGGACGAGAACCATTCTATACTCCTCTCCTCGCATATCACAAGCGACCTCGACCGTATCGCGGACTACATCACCTTTATCCACAAGGGCAAGGTCATCTTCACCGAGGAGCGCAACGAGATGCGCGACAAGTACCGCATCATAAAATGCGGCGAGGAGCAGCTTGCGCTTATCGACAAGGAGGACATCATCGGCATGCGCAAAAACCGCTTCAATTGCGAGGTGCTCACTACCGCCGCAGAAAAGTACCCTGACCTCACTGCTGATATTCCCACAATAGACGATATCATGGTCTTCTATGTAAAGGAGGGCTGATATGAAAGGACTTCTTTATACATACACGCTGCTTAACAAGACGTATTTCATAGTAGCAGGCGCGTTCTTTGTTGTCGCGACAGCTGCTGCAGCTATCCTTTTCGGTCCATGCTATGACCTCGGTCTCGCCCCTGTATTAAACATAATAACAATGATGATCGCCTTAGCAGGACCTATATTTCTGATGGAGCCTGTCACGCGCGACCTTGAAAAGAATATCAAGAGCCGCTTTCTGAACTACTCACTGACAGGTATCACACGCAAGCAGTTCATGCTGACTCAGTTTATAATAAACATCGGCTCCTGCCTTATCGGCGCGGTAATGGTGCTGCTGGATTATTTCATAGTAAACCTCGTCCGCCCCGATATATACAGCCTTCAGCATCTCGGCGTGATGGCGCTGTTTATCATGCTCGGCGGCGTTATGGAGTGGATACTGATACCTCTTACAATTAAGTTTAAGAGCAGCGAAAAGGCAGGTGCACTGTTCGGCTTTGTGTTCGGCTTTGGCGTGATACTGCCGATCATATGGCTTTTCTTTGATAAGGAAGACGGCGGCGCTCTGGCCGACCCGTTCGGCTTTATCACACCCGAGTTCATGCTCATCGCTCTGGGCGTTACCGTTGCAGCCTACATCATCGGCTGGTTTATAATCAGCAACCGCGTAAGAAAGGGGGATCTGTGTTGAAAGGTCTGTTTTTAAAAGAGATATACTGCGTAAGATTTCAGGTGCTGCTGGGTCTTGCGATAACAGCAATACCTTCGGTGATGATGCTGCTGTTAGCAGACTTTACAGGTGAAATTCCGAACGGCGCAGAGGGCGCTGCGCTCTTCGCGACCATTCCCGTCGTTCTCTCCAACTTCATGATGATACTGCTCTCCTCGTCATTCATGCTTAATACTCTGAACGATGATAAAATATCGGGCTGGTCAAAGCTTCAGCTTACTCTCCCCGTAACAAGAAAGCAGATAATCGATACGAAGTTCATCGCCTCGCTTGTGATCATCGGTTTTCTGATGCTGATCTGCTTAGTGCTCAATCTCACGACCGTGTTCCTGTACAACTATCCCCTTGAGATATGTATAGCTGCTCCATTTGTTTTCGGCTTTACGGAAATGATGGTACTGTTCCCTGCTTTCCCGATGTCGATGAAGCTGAACGCCACTATGAACACTGTCATCTACATCGCCTTAGAGGTGATCGTCATGGGACTTATGACAACGATCGTATTCTGCGCACTGGACTCTGTCATTCCCATGTGGTTGATAAGAACTCTGTTCTACGGCATAATTCCCGCTCTCGGAATAGCCGTTATGTTCATCTCGCGCCACTTTGCCGCGAAATTCATCAACGCGGAAGAGGTATAAAAAAACTGATCCACGCCTCAATACTACTAAAAATCCCCCGAATTCGTTTCGGGGGATTTCTTATTTATACAGTTTTTCCAGCTCCTCAGGGGTTATCTCCCTGCACTCGCCGCTTTTAAGCGCAGGGTCAAGCTCAATACCGCCCATGCGCACTCTTTTAAGGTGCGTCACCTTGTTGCCCGCCGCCTGCATCATGCGCTTCACCTGATGGAACTTGCCCTCATGCAGCACCAGCCTTACAACATGAGGATCAACGGTCAGCGTAAGCCTTGCAGGCAGGCACTCCTCGCCTCCGTCAATAGTCATACCCGAGGCGAAAAGCTCGATATAGCGCTCCTCAGCGGGCGCTTCGAGAGTGACGATATACTCCTTTTCCACATGGTTTTTCGGCGAGAGCATCTTGTGCGACAGCGCGCCGTCATCGGTAATGAACACAAAGCCCTCTGTATCCTTGTCAAGCCTGCCCGCAGGGAACAGTCCCTTGCGCCGAAGCTCCTCAGGAAGCAGCTCCAGCACCGTTTCGCTGAGCTCGTCCTTTGTCGCGCAGATAACTCCGTCAGGCTTGTTCAGCATAATGTACATGAATTTTCTGTACGAGATCTCCTTGCCACATATCGCGATCCTGTCCTTATCGGGGTCTATCTTCATATCAGCCGACTTTACAGGCGCACCGTTTACGGTTATCTGCGATCTTTTTATCATCGCCTTAGCGTCAGAGCGCGATACTCCGCCCTGCTCAGATACGAATTTGTCAATACGCATAGAGAGCTCCTTTCTGCGAATTTCCGCATAAACAAAAAGCTCGCAAACAGCTTTGCGCTATCTGCGAGAATGGAATTTGGTGACCCGTACGGGAATCGAAAATGCCTCCACGCATTTTGCACAATTTCGAAATGCTCCAGAAATCGCATAACAAAGCCGTTTTACGGCAATTTACAAAAAACTGATTATTCCGCTTTTCAGCAAGTTTTTGCACCTTTAGCGGACAAATAGCGGACAACTTTTGATGTACTCCTGTATATGATAAGGACTGATTTTTCG
>JAFSHE010000251.1 GCA_017440445.1 Oscillospiraceae bacterium
GACCACTGACGTTGCAAATGCCATCTATGACGGTACATCTGCTATCATGCTTTCAGGAGAAACTGCTGCGGGCGAGCATCCTGTCGAGGCTGTAAAGACCATGGCACTTATCGCAGAGACTACTGAAAAGGCAATAGACTACAAAAAGCGTTTCTACAAGCTGGAGGCAAGAAGCTCCTTAAATGTATCCACTGCCATCTCCCATGCTACCGTAGCGGCAGCTATGGACCTTGGTGCAACTGCCATCCTCACCGTAACAAAGACAGGCTCTACTGCCCGTATGATATCAAGATACCGTCCCGAATGTCCTAGAATCTCCTGCACCACCAGCGAAACAGCTATGCGCCAGCTTAACATGTCCTGGGGCGTTATCCCGCTGATGGCAGAGGAAATGATGACTAACACCGATGACCTTATCCATCACGCAGTGCATAAGGCCTGCGAAGCAGGACTTCTCAAAAACGGCGACCTTGTTGTTATTACCGCAGGTGTGCCACTTGGAGTATCAGGTACCACAAATCTTATGAAGGTACACATTGTAGGCGATGTACTGGTAACAGGAACGGGTATCAACAAGGGTACTGTTACATCCCAGATATGCGTATGCGCAAGCGAGGAGGAAGCGAAGGAGCGTTTCGAGGCGGGACAGATACTCTGTATTCCCCATGCAGGCAGCTCGATACTTCACCTGCTGAAGTCCGCATCAGGAATAATCACCGAGGAGACCGACCCTGACTGTCACTCCGCTATTGTCGGAATGACTCTGGATATCCCTGTAATAATCGGTGCAACGAATGCTACCCTCATACTGAAATCAGGCACTGCTGTTATCATGGACGCAGAAAAGGGCACAGTTTCTTCAGGCGAACAGGAATAACATTATCACTTTTTAACAAAGCAATACCCGTGAAGATATTCTTCACGGGTATTTTTTATCTTTTGTATAATGCTGCGAAAAGTATTCCCGCAATAAGGATCAATACAGATCCTCCAAGCCACATTGTATTTTCGACAGGAACTGAATTTGGAGAAGCCTCCTGCGCTCCACCGAAGCTACCCGCACCATTTGTTCCATCAGGGAAGCCATTCGCTGTGCCGCCTGCGCCGCCGGGACGGGTAGGAGCAGCCGTATTGTTTGCACCTGTGTCGTCAGGACGAGAAGAAGCTGCACCGCTTTCTGCACTTTGATCATTTTCTTTTCCATCGGAAGCACTGTTCTCTGCCGAACTATCTTGTTCGCTTTCCGTTGGTGTACTCTCATCTGTTGTGGGCAGCTCAGCAGGAATACCAAAACCGTCGGGCGGAGCCATTCCCTCGGGCATTTCGCCCATATTTGGCGGGAACATTCCACCCATACCGCCGCCGAAACCATCAGGCGGGGTCATGCCCTCGGGCATCTCCCCCATTTCAGGCGGAGCAAGCTCTCCACCACTGAGATCTGCTGCCGCCATAAGCTCAGGGGCAGATACTTCTGCTGTAAACACATCATCGCCTATCGAACCGTTTTCGGCCTGTGTCCACTGTGGCTTATCGCCACGTGAGGGACGTCCGCCGTTTTCGGAGTTTCCTCCGAAACCACCCATATTTCCGCCATTTCCACCCATTCCGCGACCCATACTGCCCATGTCCGAAATAGTGACAGAAGAAGCGTCCACCAGTGCGTTGCTGCCTGTCTGTCCCTCGGTCGTAGCAGGTATAGTACCATCCAGCTGACCGCTCACGCTTTCTGCACGAAGTATACAGAACTCTCTTAGAGTTGATACGCCCTTTTCAAACTGCTCGTAGGTGCAGAATTTTGAGGGGTCTTTCTCAACGTATGGTGCGATAAGCTCTGCGGTACTGTCGATAAGCTCTGTAAGCCAGCCGCTGTCGCATATATCAGCTATAAACTGTGAAAAATGATCGTGGTACTGAGAAAGTGTCTGCTCGTCCGAGAATATCCAGTGCGCCATTGGGCGATCCTCGCCTGTACTGCCTGAAACAGGAGTATCTATGGGAGAATTCACCGTGGATGTGGCATCGTTTCCGTCAAAACCGCCGAATGCGAGGTTATAGTCCCAGGGAAGCATTGACATAACACCGTCATCCTCATATAGATAGTAATTGTGTATCATGTTTCCCGTATAGCTGTCACCGTTGCACACAAAGTTATGCACCACGAAATACCGCATTACAGCCTCTGCGTCAACTGCCGAGATATCTCCCTCTGACAGCTTTTTCAGCGCATCTATAAGGCGGGTCTGATCCACTTCACTTACATCCGTCTTTGCGCTGCTGAAGATATTTGAGTAGCTTTCGGGGGCATCGTCGATATACTGAAGCTTTACGTCATCGCTGCCCATTCCTCCGCCTAAGCCACCCTTGTCACCCATACCGTCACGGTTGCCGTCGGGGCGTGCCATTCCGCCGAAGCCTGCGCCATTCATTTCACCCTCAAACTGCGATGGCTCAAAGTCCTCAGGTAGTCTTTCTGTAATTTCTTCAGGGAGAGATCCCATAATATCCTCAAAAGAGCTATCGGAGAAATTCTCCATAAAGCCCTCCATGTCAAAATCCTTACCGTTGCCCCTTCCGCCACCAAAGCCCGTACTGTCGGGTTTGTAAAGCTCACCGTAATCAGCGCCGTAATTACGCTGCAAAAAGGACTGCTCTATTGCCTCCACTGCAAGGTACAAGCCCCAGTCCTCGCCGTTTACAGTGATGTATGCAAAACTGCACAGCGGAGCGCTTACACCGAATTTATTCATCATCTGATACACCACAAAATCCTTCATGTAGGTGTTATCCTGAATGATGTTATTAAGGCACAGCTTGTCAAGTCCGTGATATGTCATACTGCTGTCGTAATGATCAAACTCTATCTTGAAGCTGTAACGATCGTTTCCATAGCTTTGCACGGAGGAAAGAGAGGTATTTCCCTTTGCACGGATAGCGATGTTCTTATATGTTTCTCCATCGATCACAGCGGAGCAATCTATATATTCCTCGTTGGTGCAGGTCTGAAGAAACTCATCCCAGTTTTCTGCCGTAATCTCTATGGTATGCATCTCTGTGTAGTCAAACAGACGGTCCTCATAACCCATAATACGTGAAGCGGGCTGTATTCCAAATGCCTCGCCGTTGAGGAACAACCCCGTTATCACCAGTATCACCGCCAGTATTATACAGCAGATGGCATCAAAATGCTTATGTGTTGACATCTCGTCCCCCGTTAAGACATGTAGTCGCCGTTGTAGCTTACCAGTACAGCGCTCTGAACACCGCTCATATCAGCAAGCTGATTTACAAAGTCGGTGTTGTCGTCCTTCATGCGTATCTCCATGTTAAGCTCAATAAAGCCCTTCTGCGCAGTTTTGCTTTTTACAACGCATCTCTGCACATTTTTTAAGAGAAAATCCTTTGCCGCACTTTCACTTGCATGGTCATCGCAGCGTATCACAACGATGTAGGGATGCAGATGAGATTTCTTATTAACGAAAACAAGCAGGATAACTCCGATAATAACACTGCCAATAATAGCAAGGGGTATCATTCCTGCGGCAAGCACTATACCTGCGCCTATCGACCAGAAAAGGAAGCAGATATCCAGCGGCTCCTTTATAGCTGTGCGGAATCTTACGATAGACAGCGCACCCACCATACCGAGAGAAAGCACCACGTTTGATGTTACAGCAAGGATGACCACTGTGGTTATCATAGTCATGGCAAGCAGGGAAACACCGAAGCTTGCGGAGTACATTACTCCGTTATAGGTCTTTTTGTACACAAAGAAAATAAAAAGTCCGATACCGAACGAAAGAAGCAGCGCAATAACCATATCAAGAAAGTTTACACTGCCGATGTTCTCTAAAAAGCTTGATTTGAAAATGTCGTTGAAATTCATATTTATCTCCTGTAATAATTATTTTATCCATACATACGGCATGCCGCATATTTTGAAAACGCTGCTGAACGTGTTCCCTCTGTCTGGACAAGGTCGAGTATGACTGCGGGGAGGAATTCATCCCACTTCACCTCAAGGATGATGGGAGAGCCTTGCACAGGCACTGTTACCGCATCAGGGTCAAGAAGCTGAGTTGTGTTCATCCCTGTGCGGATATTGTAATCCAGCGTGACCCGTACATTTCCCGCAGGGAATACAAACGGCTCTCTGGTGTAGTCTACGATGGTCTTTGCACGTAACCCCTGACCGCTCATCCTGCTGTAAAGCTCACACACAAGGGAGCGGGAATCTTCGGCCATCCACAGGATATCGCCATCAGCTATCCTCTGTGCCTCCTCTGCGGTCAGCACAACACTTTCCTTGCTGCATAATCCGTTTATCTTTGATTTCTTCTCCAGCTTTATAAGGGAGCTGTCCATGTTGTAAAGACGTATGCGGAATTTCTCACGGCAATTGACGCCGTCTATCTTTTCCATCAACGCCTTATCATACAGGTTATCGAAATACAGACTGCGTATCTCATATTTTCCATCCCTTGCATGAGAGTCGGAGAATGCCGCAGCACTGAGCCTCGCTCTCAGTGCGAGCATATCTGCGTATGATATCTCATGCTTCATTTCATGTCGGAATTTCATTGTATCACATCCTCTCCTCTGCGCCTGCTAACCGACTATACAGCACAGGTACTTTTTTACTTGCCGTCAACTAGGATATCACACATTTTTGAAAAAACTGTGATAAAAAAAGGAAATAAAAATGTACAAAAACGTTTAAAAATGTGGTTATTTCACATGCGGGAAAGAAAATGCCGACGAGCGCACCCGTCGGCAAGTTGTTATATTTCTTCTGTCGTGACATCATATCCGAGAGCCTTGAGCTGCCCCTGCGCCATAGCAAGACCACTGCTCTCAACTATCTTTGTTCCTGTTACTCTGTAAGTCGTCTTGTTTCCGTTTTTTCCGAGAGCTTTTATCTTCGCAGAATAATCCACATAGCTGATATTAACATCCACAGGTCCCTGTACTCCTGCTACGCTGCCGACCTTTGTAGCATAACCCTTTGCCACATCGTATGCTGTACCAAGCGCCGCATACTGCCACATCTTCTGACCATACTGCTTCGGTGCATCGGTCCAGTGTGCAAGCCATAGGTCGTATTTTCTGCGTATATCTTTCGATAGATAATTCTCAAGGATGTTTGGATTTGTATACAGTATCACATAATAATCAGCCTTTTGAAGGATATCCATAAAAGTCGTTATTATCGCCGTATATTTCTCCTTTGAGAGCTTTAACCCAAGCAGACTGCTGTCCTCAAAATCCAGTGCAACAGGGTAATCTAGTCTGTAACCCGAAAGCTTTTCAGCCAGCCACTTTGCCTCGGCTCTCGCCTCTGTAAGGTTTTTCGCTCTCAGCCAGTGATATGCACCTACCTTTATCCCCGCCGCCTTGCAGCCATTATAATGCTCGTCAAACTTACCGTCACGGCTTGTACCGTAAGAAAATCTTATCATGGCAAATTCAGTCTGTTTACCGTTTATGCCACCGTTTTTCAGGGTCTTATAATCTATCCCTGTGTTCCATTTGCTGATATCAACTCCTGCAAATTCAGCCATTTGCGCCTCCGTTTCCGCTGTCTGCCAATCCCTCGCCAATAATATATGCGACAACGCTTGCAGCTGCCATCAATAATCCCGATACAGCTTCTGCCTCGCCTTCGCTTCCGCCAAAGGCTACCACCAATCCACTTACAAGTCCTGTCACTGCAAGCCACAGCTTGCGTGAACAAAGCTTACGTTTCCAGTCTATTTTCATGTGATCCTCCGTTTTCCAGGTCACTTATTCTATGATTTATGACCTTAATCTGTTCCTCGATAACAGGCATGCGACGAGCAAAATGATTATGCTCTGCCACCCTGTTTTCAAGCTGCTGTATACGATATGCGGTCAGCTTTCCGCTGACTACGATTCCTCCAAGCGAGCCAATAAGCGTACCCGCAAGAGAGATCAGTGCCACTATTACAGTACTGTCCATTATACACCTCCTCCGGAGGGTAGACCCCTCTCCCGAAAGGATAAAGCATTTTTTACTGCAAACAGCTGAACAAAGGTTGACAAAGAAAGATACCAAGTATATAATAAAAAAAGAAAGGGTGATTAATTTGAAGAAAACAATTGCATTGATATCAGCTTTGATGATCTTGATTTCAGGATGTGCAAGCGACAAAGTTCAGAATGGTTCAGCGTCTGATACAGCACCTGCAACACATAGCGACACAACACCACCTGCAACAAGCACTTCTGAAACCACGTGTGCATACAGCGAAAATAAAACTCCCACTGAAGAAAGCACTCCCACTGAAGAAGAAACGCAGCACGAAACTCATTTCAAGGCCGGAATATGGAGTGCTGTTTTAGAGGATATCCCCTTTGGATACTTTCTCATGTACGAGGACAGCTGCGGAGCAACGATAGAATATGAAGCAGGAATTGGCATCGCATTTGACTACGAGCTTGGAATAAACGAAGTAACCTTCCATTACGGCTCAGCAGATGATAATACTCACTATACGATAGAAAGCGGTGATCCTGCGTACGTTGTGCTTGTCAGTGATACA
Source organism: Oscillospiraceae bacterium (assembly GCA_017440445.1). Next base: position 6,561 of record JAFSHE010000251.1, read on the forward strand.
GGAGAAAGGCTTGTGCTTCAGCACATCAGCGATGACACGGATATTTCCTTTACTACAAATGAAGAACTTGCAATATACGCACGTGAATATTACCACTCCATAAACGGAGAAACTCCACCTTCATTCGGTACGAAAGTAAATCCTGACGGCACTGTTACTATACAGCTGTACGAAAGCCTGTCCGACCACAATTCCACCTGGGCATGGTACACTGTTGACCGTGAAACAGGAGAAGGCACAGACGACATCTCCGGCGAAAAAATCGATATCATTCCGTAATACAAAGCAAAAGGACTGGGCATTATGCCCAGTCCTTTATAAATTTCAATTCATACGGTATCAGCTCAATGTGGTCGATGTTAGCGTAAAAAGGCATTCCATCGGTAATAGAGAAAACCGCATCAGGATTTTCTGTTGGATAATCCGGACTGAATCCGTACTCCACATAATATGCCTCATCAAAAGACGGCGGCTCATCAATGTCGCTTATATTACTGTCAGCTGGAGCCCCGTGAGTTGCATAGGTATAGTATCTTCCGGTGTTGACAGAATAAAAACGATATTCCGGTAAATATGCCGCAAGCTGCGACAGCGAATCATCATTCGTCACCAAAACCGAATCTGTACTGATATTGTTACGAATGTACTCTGCTGTTGATTTTGACGGACAGAAGCCCTCGGTATAATCACGGAACAAATATACAGCAGCTGCAGGAGTAGTCAGTATCAATACTACCGCCAATATTGATATATAACTCTTCATAGCTTTTTTATCCACAAGGCTGATGAAATCAAGCAGCTTTTTTATAAGCTGAGTATCCGTTTTGAACGGTCTGCTCTCCTTAAATACAGGTGTTTCTTCCGATGCAATGATCAGGGAGAATACAAAACTCAACACAAACATTGATGCACGGTTTACATTAGTATAGAATACTATCTCAGAGGATATGATATAGAAAACTATAAAAGTCAGCTCAGCAGCAAAAGCCCTTCTCCAATGGCGGAGCAAAACAAGCAAAACTATTAAGCATCCCTGAAGCAAAACGGATCCTATGGTCACAAATATATTTATCCCATCCGCTAATGTAACAGAATTTATCGCTACATTATAGAAACTCATAAAAATACTTGTAAATACTACTGACACTGACATTTCCGCCTCTGCGGTAATAGGGTTAGCACTAAGTGAGCCTATAAGCGGTAAAACCAGCATCAGCACTCCCGCACCGGCGTACATAAGTCCGATAATGCTGAAAACATTCTTTTTGACAGAACTTGTTTTCCACTCCTTGAACAAGTCAATAATCATGAATATTCCGAGAATACCCACCATTCCACACATGCAGATATGCGTAGGGGCAAGAAGTCCCACAGCAATACCAAAAAGCACAGGATGCTCCCTTCGTTTTGGATAAAGCAACGCAATCAGGCACATAAAAAAAGGTATAAGACAGTACACTCGGGATATTACTGAGTTAGTAAACAAAAAACCACCCGAGAACACCACCGCTGCTTTCAATGGAAGTGGCATCTTCAGCGCAAACAATATCAAAGCAACTGTTGCCACTGAAAAAGCCCAGCTTATCAGTGGAATGATATCGCAGGAAAAACCAAGGTGCGAAAATACAAACAAAATAAAATGCCACAGCGGAGGATGGCCCTCATACCGCATCATTCTGATGATACCGCTGATATTATTGTCACGGGCTATGGTCCAGGCCTGCGCCTCATCAAACCACAGCTCATGGTTAAGTGCGCCGATAAGCGTTATCGCTGCATATACTGCGAACATCCCGGCGCATATTATAAGCGATTGTTTTTTGGTACTTTCTTTCATGTCATTATTCTTCTCATTTTGTCTTCATAAGCATCTATCATAAAGTGCATATTTTCTTCAGTGAATTCACAGATTTCTATATAACTTAATGTGCCCTGTGTTACATACGGCATACCTTCATTACAAACATATACTGTTTTTTCCATCCCGCTTCCCGTGGTGGGGTTTTTATTTATAGAAATCATATACACTTCCTGATACTCGGCTACTGCTTTCAAAACTCTGTCACGGTCTATTGTAACAGGCGGTTTTGTAAAAGAACGATATGTAGAATCATCCATAGTAATGATAGAGAAAAAATCATATTCGGGAAGATATGCAAACAGCTCCGGAACACCATCGATATCATATACAAACAGAGCATCTTCGCTGATATTGTCTTTAACGAATTCTGCGGTCTTCTTAACAGCAGTAAACTGTTTGCAGTAATCATTAAATAGATAATATGCTCCTATGGGTATGGTGAGTATATGAATAATTGCAACACAAACGCAGCCGGATCTGATGGTTGCCTGATCTACCTTTTTAGCAAAAGTGAGTAGCTTTTCCAGTAACGGAGTGGAGCTCTGATACACGGTTTTATATGTTTTGTCTTCGCTGCCCTCATGATATGCCAGCCAGACAGAAAATGCGGTAGAAAAAACAAAAATTGCAGCACGATTAGGAATAC
>JAFSHE010000252.1 GCA_017440445.1 Oscillospiraceae bacterium
AGTACTGGTTCTGCCCTGAGTGCGAAGCAGTATATGCTGACGAGGCCGGCACAATGCTCACTAATAGAATGAACCTTACAATTCCCGCAGATGCAGAGGCTAAGCACGTTGCAGCAGTTGCAGCAACATGTACCACTAACGGTATGGCTGAGTACTGGTACTGCGAGGAGTGTGATACTCACTTCTCCGATGCTGAGTGCAAGTACAATGTAGCTTACCTCAGCCTCACAATCCCCGCTACAGGTCATAACTATGTAAATGGTGTATGCTCCGTTTGCGGCGAGGGCGAGCAGGATGATAACAGAGCTCCTGTAACAGGTGATAACATGATGTTCATCGTTGTTGCTCTTGCAGTAGTTCTCGTAGCTGGTACAGCTGTAGTAGTTATCAGACGCAAGAGAAGAGCTAACTAATATTTAGTTAACCTAAATAATCAATCAGCGGACAGCGAAAGCTGTCCGCTTGATTTTTTGTGAAATAATCAAACAAAGAAATCCTCCTTTTCTCAAAGGAGGATTTCTTTGTTACTCTGCGTTATCTTGATTTGCTTTTTTTAGCTTCAGTGAAGGGGCAATGCCATTTTCGATGCACCGTTTTGTTATTCTTACCTCAAGAACATCGTCTCTGGAGGGGATATCGTACATGATCTGAGTCATATGCTCTTCGATTATTGAACGAAGACCTCTTGCGCCTGTGTTTCTTTCAATGGCCAATCTTGCAATAGCAGCAAGAGCTTCGTTGTCAAATCTGAGCTTTACGCCGTCAAGCTCGAAAAGCTTCGTGTATTGCTTTGTGAGGGAGTTTTTAGGCTCTTTAAGGATTCTGACGAGTGCGTCCTCGTCAAGATTTTCAAGGCCAACAATAACGGGCAAACGGCCAACAAGCTCGGGGATAAGACCAAACTTTACAATATCGTGAGCTGAAACGTCTTTAAAAATAGCTGTTTTCTTTTTCTGCTCACGGGTTTTGACCTCTCCGCCAAAGCCCATAGTAGATCTACCCTTACGCTCCTCAATTATCTTGTCCAGCGTATCAAAAGCACCTCCGCAAATAAAGAGAATGTTTTCGGTGTTAATGCGAATAAACTCCTGGTTGGGATGCTTTCTGCCGCCTTGAGGAGGAACGTTTGCGACCGTTCCCTCAAGGATCTTGAGCAAAGCCTGCTGAACACCCTCGCCGGAAACGTCACGTGTAATAGACCTGTTTTCACTTTTTCTGGAGATTTTGTCGATCTCATCAATGTAGATAATACCGTGCTCTGCCGCTTCAATATCGTAATCAGCAGCCTGAATAAGGCGGAGAAGAATGTTCTCAACGTCCTCACCAACGTAGCCTGCTTCGGTAAGAGTAGTGGCATCCGCAATAGCAAAGGGAACCTGAAGTGTTTTGGCCAGAGTCTGAGCGAGATAGGTTTTACCTACGCCTGTAGGACCTATAAGTAGAACGTTGCTTTTCTGAAGCTCAATGTCATCCTCGTCGTCAGATGTTGTTTTCTTCTTTGCATCCTTGAAAAGCAGACGCTTGTAGTGGTTGTAAACCGCAACGGAAAGACTTATCTTAGCATTGTCCTGGCCAATAATATAACGGTCAAGAGTTTCCTTTATCTCACGGGGGCGGGGAAGAGTATCAGCACTAAGAGTAAACTCAGATTCCTCGTGAGTGTGGTCATAAATGATCTCATTGCATATCTCGATGCAGCTATCACATATATAGTGACCTGTGGGAGAAGGGATAAGAAAGGTCACCTGATGCTCTGTTCTGTTGCAGAATGAGCAGTGACGCTGATTTTCATGATTGTTTGTAGACATAATTACTCCGATGGGAATTTTATCTCTTTTCGATTACCTTATCAACGAGGCCGTATTCCATAGCCTCGATTGCAGAGAGGAAGTTATCTCTGTCTGTATCTCTTTCGATGATATCGAGAGGCTTGCCTGTGTTTTTAGCGAGGATCTCGTTAAGTCTCTGTCTTGTTCTGAGAATATGATCTGCATGGATCTTTATATCGGATGCCTGACCCTGCATTCCGCCGAGAGGCTGATGGATCATTATCTCGCTGTTGGGTAGAGCAAAGCGTTTGCCCTTTGCTCCGCTGGAGAGAAGGAAAGCACCCATAGAAGCAGCCATACCGATGCAGGTAGTGGAAACATCACACTTTATGAAGTTCATTGTATCATAGATAGCGAG
>JAFSHE010000028.1 GCA_017440445.1 Oscillospiraceae bacterium
GAGAAGGTAAGCTTGTGGTAATTCGGGACACGCTCCTCGGGAGTCTTGCGCATATAGTCAAGGGTATCATTCATCCAGCCCATGTCCCATTTGTAGTCGAAGCCGAGACCGCCCTCGTCAACGGGCTTTGTCACATTCGGGAAGTCTGTGGAGTCCTCGGCGCAGAGTATCGCAGAAGGATGTATCCATTTTAGACCCCTGTTCATGCTCTGAAGGAAGTTAAGACCGTTGCTGTTTGCGCCTCTCTGCGGCTCGCCCTGCCAGTATATAACACGACTGATGGCGTCCATGCGAAGTCCGTCGAAATGATATTCCTTCAGCCAGTAGTTTGCTGCGGATTTGAGGAAGCTGCACACTGCACCCTTGCTGAAATCAAAGTTCATACTACCCCACTCGCTGTATGCGATGTTGTCGTACTCCGATTCAAATAGAGGGTTGCCGTCAAATTTCGCCAGAGCATGTCCGTCCACCGCAAAATGAACAGGCACGTAGTCCATGAGTACTGCTATATTGTTCTGATGACAGTGTTCAACAAACTTTTTCAGACCCTGAGCCGTTCCGTATCTTGACGTAGGAGCAAAAAAACCTGTCGCCTGATACCCCCAGGATTCGTCACAGGGATATTCGCCAAGCGGCATGACCTCGATACAGTTGAAGCCATTTGCCTTGCAGTATGGAACTATCTTCGGCGCAAGCTTTTCGTATGTATACCAGCCATTTTCAGAGTCGGGGTCAGTTTTCCATGACCCCAGATGCAGCTCATATATATTTAGTGCGTCGCCATGCCATGTGCCACGCTTGTTCATCCAGAAGTAATCGTCAATCTCGCCACTTATATCACGGATAACAGAGGCAGTCGCAGGACGAAGCTGCGCACCGAATGCGTAGGGGTCGCAGCGGTCTGTGCCCTTGCCGTCACGGTATATACGATACTTGTACATATCTCCGTCGCCTGCTCCGTTTATGTAAACTCCCCAGAAGCTGCCGTCGCCGATGCGGCTCATGTGTACCTCTGTCCAGCTGTTGAAGCTGCCTATGACAGCCACCGCCTCTGCGTTGGGAGCATAAACTCTGAACATCGTTCCTGCTCCATCGGGATGAGCGCCCAGCCATGTGTAGCTGTCAAAGCTGTTGCCTGAGTAGAATTCTTCTAATTTCATTAATTTACCTCGAAAAAATTATTGACATTTGTCGATTATTATACTATAATAAGTAATATATGAATAATTAACACCTGTCGATTATTGGGAAAATGGTATTTCCACACTTTGTTTATTATAATGGAAATACGATAAGATTTCAACCGTCAATTTTCGCCATGTGTATGATAAACAACATTTTTATGTTTGCGTTTATTTAGGAGGTAAAAATGGATCTGCGAATACAGCGTACCAAGCAGGCTATAAAAAACGCATTTCTGCAGCTGCGCAACGAAAAGCCTGTTGAGAAGATAACAGTTACTGAGCTTACAAGGCTTGCTAATATAAACAAAGCAACCTTTTATCTGCACTACTCCGATATCTATGCGCTCTCTGACGAGATAGAGGACACGGTCATTGATGAGATACTGATGGATCTTCAGGTAGTGGACAAGTTCTTCGAGGATCCGCAGGAGTATTCCGTTATGATGTTTGGTGCGTTCATGGCACACAGAGAGCAGCTTGATACAGTGTTCTCCAGCAGCCGTCGTTCACTTCTTTCAGACAAGATAGAAATGCGTATCAAGGCTATGATGTTTGCAAACGCTCCGCAGTTTGATACACCCAGAAACAATATAATACTTTCCTTTATAATCCAGGGTATTTTCCATACGGTAAAGACTGAACGAAACATTGATGATATGAAAAATACCTATGAGGAGCTTTCTGAGATAACCGCTATGGTGGTGGCTCTGTTAAAGGCAGATACTAAATAGCGGATATCCTTTGCAGCCGAAGAAATTCGGCTGTATTTTGTGTTTTTATTGACAATCAATTACAGTTGTGATATAATTATTTTGATTAGATTTCACGATAAAGCGTAAAAAGCATATTGCTTTTAGTGTGTTGCTCAGAATGGAGGGGAAGAAATGAGCAGCGAAAATGTTATATACTTCGATCATGAGGGCGATCCTTCTCTGTGGGAGCAGACCTGCCTTCCGATAGGAAACGGTTATATGGGTGCAAGTATGTTCGGCGGTATACGCACGGAGCGTATAGTGATGAACGAGAAATCTCTCTGGGCGGGCGGTCCCTGCGAGAACAGACCCGATTACTACGGCGGCAACAATCGTGACAGATATAAGTATGTAAAGCAGGTACAGGAGGAGCTGAAAAACGGCAATCTTGACAAGGCGACCGAGCTTCTTCCGCAGCTTACAGGCGACGGGGATTTCGGCAGCTATCTGCTTCTCGGCGATATGGTGGTGGATTTCAACATCCCCAACGGTCAGGTTGAGAATTATGTAAGAAAGCTTGATATCGACAAGTCGCTGTACACATGTGAGTTCACTGTCGGCGGGATAAAATACTCACGAGAGGCATTTGCAAGCTATCCCGCAAGAGTACTGGTATTCCATACCTCCGCATCTGAGAAGGGAAAGCTCAGCTTCCGTCTGTGGGTGGAAAAGACCCATCCCTGCAAGATATACGCTGACCACGAGCTGCTGGCATACAGCGGTCACATTGAGGACAACGGCATGCGTTTCGACGCAAGAGCCATCATCCAGACCGACGGTGAAGTGCTTACAGCAGGCGGAAAGCTTACTGTAAAGAATGCTACGGAGGCTACTCTCTACATATCTGCGGCGACGGATTACGAGATGAAATATCCCGACTACCGCAGCGGTGTGGACCCGTCCACTATTACTATTCCCCTGGTGGAGGCGGCTTCCCGTCTGGGATATGAGGAGCTTTACAGAGAGCATTATGCGGATTATTCCGCTATCTTCAACCGTGTTTCCCTTGATATAAATAAGGAAACTGTCGATCTTCCCGCAGACCGTCTGCTGGAGGCATACAGAAACGGCGACCGTGCCGCTATGAATAAGCTGGAGACCCTCTATTTCCAGTACGGAAGATATCTGCTGATATCTTCTTCAAGAGAAGGCTCACTGCCTGCAAATCTTCAGGGCGTATGGAATGAGAATAACACTCCGCCCTGGTGCTGTGACTATCACATCAATGTAAACCTCCAGATGAATTACTGGGGTGCGTATAATACGAATATGGTGGAAACTGTACCGCCTCTTGTGGACTTCCTTGATTCTCTGAGAGAGCCTGGACGTATCACCGCTAAGGAATATTACAACATTGTTTCCGACGAGGCGCATCCTGAAAACGGCTGGACTGCTCATACACAGTGTTCTCCCTTCGGATGGACAGCACCCGGCTGGGATTTCTACTGGGGCTGGTCGACCGCTGCTGTGGCATGGCTGATGCAGAATATCTGGGAGCATTACGAGTTTACGGGCGATGTAAAATATCTCAGCGAGAAGATATATCCCATCATGCGTGAAAGCGTTCGCTTCTATACCCAGTGGCTGATATATGATGAAAAGCAGGACAGACTGGTGTCCTCTCCCACATACAGCCCCGAGCATGGACCTGCGTCCATTGGTAACACCTACGAGCAGAGCCTTATCGAGCAGCTTTTCATCGACTTCCTGAAGGCGGCAGAGGTGCTTAATACCGACCCCGAGCTTTGTGCGAAGGTGCGTGAGATGCTTCCCAAGCTCAGCCCCTACCATGTAGGAAAGACAGGACTGCTAAAGGAGTGGTTTGAGGAGGACGAGCCTACATTCGACAGCTCCAAGGTGCAGAAAAATCATCGTCACATCTCGCATCTGATGGGTCTGTACCCAGGAAAGCAGATAAACCGTTCCCGTCCAGAACTAATGCAGGCAGCTATTGCCACGATGAACGACCGTGGTGATGAGTCTACAGGCTGGGCAAGAGCCTACAAGATAAATCTCTGGTCAAGAACAGGCGACGGCGACCGTACATATAAGCTGCTGCGTGGTCTGCTTAGCGATTGCACATTCGTTAATCTGTGGGATTTCCATCCGCCTTTCCAGATAGACGGTAACTTCGGAGCTTCTGCGGGTATCGCTGAGATGCTGATACAGAGCCACGAGGGAGTGATCAGACTTCTACCCGCACTTCCCGCCGAGTGGAAGAGCGGCAGCTTCAGAGGTCTTTGTGCAAGAGGCGGCTTCGTTGTCAATGCAATATGGGAAAACGGCGAGATAGTGACCGCTGAGATACTTTCCAAAAACGGCGGAGAGTGCCGTGTGGAGCTCCCCACAAAGGGTGGAATACAGTCCACCATCATCAATACTGCCAAGGGTGAAAAGGCAGTGCTGATGCCGACTGAATAAAATATAAGCGCCGCAACGTTTTAATGTTGCGGCGCTTTTTTATGGAAAAACTTACTTTATGGATCAACCGCCTAAGCGGATCATTTCATCAATGCACTTTCTTGCTTTTGCGGCTGTTTCGGGGTCAAAGGTGATTTCAAGGCCGCCCTTTCCTGTAACTGCGTTGAGCAGGTCGGGCAGGGTGGTTATCTTCATATCGGAGCAGATAAGTCTTTTGGAGAGATTAAAGAACTGCTTGTGCGGCATTTCACACTGAAGCTGATCGGTAATGCTTATCTCTGTGCCGATGATGAATTTCTCTGCGTCTGACTTTCTTGCATAGTCGATTATTCCTGCTGTTGAGCCTATGTAGTCAGCGTTTTCGCAGACCTCGGGAGGACATTCGGGGTGTACAAGGAACTTCGCATCGGGGTATCTTTCCCTGATGCGCTGTACATCTTCTGCGGTCATCCTGCCGTGGATAGGACAGCCGCCGTTCCACAGTACGATATC
>JAFSHE010000253.1 GCA_017440445.1 Oscillospiraceae bacterium
GGTCTAGATAACCCTCCTGCTCCAGTGCGGCCATGGTATTTCGTATCGTAGCCGAGGATACATTGATATCCGGCTTCGCCGCAAGGACCTTGGAGCCGACAGGCTCTCCGGTGCGGATGTACTCGTCAACTATCGCAGCGAGTATCTTCATAGCTCTTGCGTCCACGGATTACCTACCTTTCGTAAAAGCATTTTGTAACGGGCTTTCCTTTTGTTCAGCGGGGTTAGCACTCTCTTTAGCAGAGTGTTAGCACTCTTTCTCTTTGAGTGCTAAATATAATTTATCACGTTTTACCCGAATTGTCAAGTGTTTTTTGAAATTTTCTTATATTTCTCAGATTATTTTTAACATTTAACAAAGAAAAACTCATCGGCGCACAAAAAATCTCCGCACATTCATGCGGAAAAGCTGAGTATCTTCCTAAAAAAAGGGACACGACTTGATCGTGTCCCCTCATTGTATAACAAACTACCTCAGCCGAGGTCATCTTACCTCTGTCATCCACACACGCATCTGGTTTTCGCCACGGTTGCCCCATGTGTAGTACGGCACAGCCACTGCGGTGCATGGCTCCTCGGTAAGCGGCTCATCGCTGTAAAGGCTGTCGTTTTCCACCGCTCTCACTGCCTCTGCGGATATCTTCACCGTACCGCCGAGAAGTCCGCTGTCGAACTCCGATACGGTCAGCTTTCCGCCACGTTTCAGCGACAACGGCAGTATATCGCCGTTATCCACGCCCTCGAAGCAGTACACCAGAGGACCTCTCCACACCGCTGTACAGCCTGTAAGCTCAGGGACCTTCGCACTGGCATACACGTAATGCGGCTGACTGTCAAGGGACAGCACCACCTCGTCCCCCGCCTTTACGGGGATGGTAACGTAGCCCTTAACTGCGGCGCAGTTGACGGGCGTTCCGTTTACGCTGACGGAATGTTCCCTGCTCCATGCGGGGATGCGCAGTGCAAGCTTCTTTTCGCCTGCGGTTATCCTGTACTTCACATCAAAGCCGTAGGGATATTCCGTTTCGCAGGTCATCTTCAGACCGTTATCGAATGTTACCTCGCCCGCTGCGTACATGTGACAGTAACAGGTGTCCTCATTCTCGCCGTAGGCATACTTTCCGAAGGAGGATATCAGCCTTGCCGCATTGGGAGGACAGCATGCGCATGCATACCAGCCCGGCCGCTGGGTCTTTGTGTGCCAGTGGGTGGCAGCAGCTCCCGATATACCGGGGACTATCTCAAGGGGATTGCAGTAGAAGAAGCGCTTTCCGTCAAGCTGCACTCCCGCAAGCACCGTATTATAGAATGCACGCTCCATAACATCGGCGTACTCGCCGTTTATCTCATTCTCAAGCATGCGTGATGCGAAGAACATCAGACCTATGGATGCGCAGGTTTCATTATAGGCGGTGTCGTTGGGCAGGTCGTAATCAACGCTGAATGCCTCGCCGATAAGTGTAGAGCCTATTCCGCCCGTAACGTACATCCTGCGCTTTGTTATGCTGTCCCACAGACGACGGCATGCTTCAAGAAGCTCCTCGTCACCGTTTTCCGAGGCGAGGTCGGCAGCTCCCGTATACAGATAAACCGCACGCACCGAGTGTCCCACTGCGTCATTCTGCTCCCTCAGCGGTGCAAAATTCTGCGCATAATGATGGTTTGTGGCATCGTTGCCCCATACCGACCAGTCACGCTTTGCCGCTTCCTTTTCAAAAAACTTAGGGTCTGCACCACGGGTGTTGATGAAATGCTCCGCAAGCTCAAGACAATGGCGGTTTCCTGTCAGACGGTACATCTTCATCAACGCAAGCTCCACCTCGGGATGTCCCGGGTAGCCCTCATTCCCCTCGGTGATGAAACGGGAATAGATATGCTCCGCATTTCTCTCCATCACCTTAAGCAGCTTATCCTTGCCCGTAGCCTCGTAATAGGCGCATGCGGCCTCCATCATGTGGCCCGAGCAATACAGCTCGTGACCCTCCATAAGATTCTGCCAGCGCTTTTCCCTGTCCTTTATGGTAAAGTAGGTGTTGAGATATCCGTCCTCGTCCTGCGCCTGCGCTATCAGGTCGATGACCTCGTCAACAGTGCGCTCCAGCTCGCTGTCGGGATAGGAGATAAGCGAGAATGCGGCTGCCTCCAGCCATTTTGCTGCGTCGCTGTCCTGGAAAACCATTCCGTAGAAGCCGTCGCCTGTATCCTCACCACGCAGCGCCTTGCCCGCATTGATGAAGTTTGCGATAACATGGCTCTTTTCTGCGCCCTCCGCACGGTCGCACAGCACCTCGTACTGATAGGGTATCACGGTATCCTTGATAAGTCTTTGCCAGCGGTTGATAAATCCGCCTGAGATATATGCCTTCTGGTCAAGCTGTCGCTGAAGCTTCATAGTTTCTCCTCCTGTTGACATTTGCTGTCCTGTGTGTTATATTAATTATAATCTTATACAAACCGATTTTCAATGGAGTTTTAACGGATTTATATGGAGGATAATCGTGTACAGAGCAGAAATATCCAGCGCACGGCTCCCTGTTATGTGCGGATGCGACTTTCTTGCGGCGTCAGAGCCGTTTTTCCACGCAGACAGGACAGCGGAGTTCAACATCATGATATACGTGACAGAGGGCGTGATATACGTCACCGAGGGAGATACCGACTACTGCGTGGGTGCGGGAGAGCTGCTGTTTCTCAGAAGCGGAGTGCGGCACTTCGGCAAGCGTGAGATACCCCGTGGCACGAAGTGGTTCTTTGCGCACTTCTTCTCCGAGGACAGCGGGCTGCCGCTGTTTGCTCCCGACAGCGGACAGATACCGCCCTACACCCGCACGGAAAGCAGCCTTAAGCTCCCGAAATATATCAGGGGGCTCAGCGGCAGCGACATAGAGCATGATATCTCCGCACTGGTGGAGTATTCCCGCTCGGAGGACAGCTTCAAGCAGTGGTATATCAATCAGCGGTTCTTTATGCTGCTAAGCAGGCTTGCGCTGTCAGAGCACTCACGCACGGAGCAGCCCTCGCTCGCTGACAGGATATGCGGGTATCTCGCAGAACACCGTGACGAGCCATTCTCCGCTGACGCAGTAAGCAGGGAGTTCTATCTCAGCTACAAGCACCTTGCGGCGGTGTTCAGGCACAGCAAGGGCATGACCATGCAGCAGTATCATACTTCCCTCAGGATGAACGAGGCGTGCAGGCTGCTGCGCTCCACACTGATGCAGGTGGGCGAGATCGCCGCAGCCCTCGGCTATGCGGATATGCTGTATTTCAGCAGGTGCTTTCATGCGCAGGTAGGCTGCAGCCCGTCGGAGTACAGAAAACGCACGCCTGTTTACTGAATAACAAATAAAGGGTCACAACGCACGTGACCCTTTTTTACATGGAAATATCATTCTTCCCGTCAGGCATTCCTTTTCTTTCCCGACCTGCACCACAGCACGAACATCACAACTGCCGCTGCGAAAAGCGCTGCCGCTGTCACCCATCTCACTGCACCATCCGGCACGGGGAGCAGCATCATTACGAAATCGGGCAGGTTTGCCACTGCATGGACTATCACCGCAGCAAGGAACGAGCCTGTTTTTTCATACACGATACCAAGGATAAGTCCCATCAGCACAGCGCCGACGGCAAGTATAACTCCGCCCGAAAGGATATGCATGGCACCGAATATCACAGAGCTCACTATCACCGCAGTGCGGGGAGAGAACCTCTGTTTAAGCCCGTCAAGCATCACCCTGCGGCAGAGAAGCTCCTCTGCTATCGGAGCAAGCACAAGCAGGTTTATCACCATCATAGCGATGCCGAGCCACGGCTGAATATCCGAAAAATACTGTACGCTGTTCTGTATCATTGCGGAATTACCCTCCGCCACCAGCGAAAATGCCGCAGAATACATGAATGCCGCCGCACATGGCAGGATACATCCCTTTATCGCCGCACCGCTGTCCCCCTCGGGAAGCAGCCTTGTCCTTTTCACCTTGTGCGCCAGTATGACTATTCCGATAAACAAAATGTTTGAAATAAGCACAGAAAGCAGTATCGTATCCATGATCCACGAATTCAGAAGCGCATCGTCACGCACTCCCTGTGCGACCCTGATTATGCTCATAACCGTCTGCACAGCAAACTGAAGTACAAAATTCAGCGCCATCCACAGCAGGCATTTTATTATCTGCTTCATTATTCTTCCTCGTCCTCCTCGCCTTCACGCTCCTCGTATTCAAGGATATCCCCCGGCTGGCATCTCAGCACACGGCATATCGCATTAAGCGTGGAAAAACGTATAGCACTCACCTTGCCCGTTTTGAGCTTGGAGAGGTTTACATTCGCTACTCCCACCTTTTCGGAAAGCTCGTTGAGGGACATCTTTCTGTCCGCCATTACTCTGTCAAGTCGTAGAATTATCGCCATGCTGCACCCTCCTTACAGCGTTTCATCCGATTCCTGCTGAAGCTTGCAGCCAAAATTCATGACATAAGCCACCACGCTCAGCACAGCGCCCATTATTCCGCAGCCCCATGACGCAAAGGTGAAATACTGTCCTATCCCCGAGAAATGCTCCGACACCGCATAGGATATCGCCTGCACGATGATACCGACAAAGCAGGTTCCGCACAGTGAGAGCGCTGCGCCCTTCACCTTGTCCGCTATATCCCAGCGGAATGGAGTCTCGCCGTTTTTAAGCCTGCCGAAAATACTTCTTCCGAAGTTGCAGGCGGTAACAAAGCCCGAAAGGAGCAGCAGTGCGTTTACAATAACTATCACCGACTCAAACATGTCCCCTTTCAGTACGACAAGCGGAACGATAATTGTCGCCACAAGAACCGCAGCAGCTGCCGCAAACACAACGCACACCGCCTGAAACACCTTGCATATCATGATGAAATCATTTTTCTCCTGCTCGAGATTTTTTTTGTTAAGATCTACCGTCTTTGCCATAATAGCCTCCATATATTACTGATATCTGTTCCAATGTTTTCAATAAGCTTATCATGGTCATAGTATAGCACATACATTTACGTTTGTCAATAGTTTTTTAA
>JAFSHE010000254.1 GCA_017440445.1 Oscillospiraceae bacterium
TGCGAGCACGCAGCTGCCCGCTTCGGTCTTGCAGACGCAGGCAATATCTACGGCAGGCTCACGAACTCCACACAGGAGGTTCTTGAAAAGCGCATTGCGGCACTTGAGGGCGGAGTTGCGGCGCTTGCGCTTGCTTCGGGTGCGGCGGCTATCACTTATACGATAGAGGCTCTCGCACAGAACAGTGGTCACATCGTAGCGCAGAAGTCAATCTACGGCGGAAGCTACAATCTCCTCGCCCACACTCTCCCGAACTTCGGTATCACAGCAAGCTTTGTGAATATCCACGACCTTGCAGAGGTAGAAGCGGCAATCAAGCCTGACACAAGAGCCATCTACATTGAGACTCTCGGTAATCCGAACAGCGACATTCCAGACATCGACGCACTGGCTGAGCTTGCGCACAAACATGGTATTCCACTGGTGGTAGACAACACATTCGGCACTCCGTACCTGATACGTCCCATTGAGCATGGTGCGGATATCGTAGTACATTCTGCAACGAAATTCATCGGCGGTCATGGAACGACCCTCGGCGGAATCATCGTTGACTCGGGCAGGTTTGACTGGGAGGCAAGCGGAAATTATCCTGCTATTGCCGCTCCTAATCCCAGCTACCACGGAGTTTCCTTTACAAAGGCGGTTGGTGCGGCAGCATTCGTGACATACATCAGGGCTATTCTTCTCCGTGACACGGGTGCGACTATCTCGCCGTTCAATGCATTTCTGCTTTTGCAGGGAGTTGAAACGCTTTCGCTCCGCCTTGACAGGCACGCTGAGAACACGAAAAAGGTGGTGGAGTTCCTCAATAACCATCCACAGGTGGAGAAGGTCAACCACCCCTCGCTCCCCGAACACCCCGACCATGCGCTGTATGAGAGGTACTTCCCCAACGGCGGCGGCTCGATCTTCACCTTTGAGATAAAGGGCGGCGTTAAGGAGGCTCACAAGTTCATCGACAGCCTGAATATATTTTCACTGCTTGCGAATGTTGCGGACGCAAAATCGCTTGTCATCCACCCTGCAACGACAACGCACAGTCAGCTTACCAAGGAGGAACTCAGGGAGCAGGATATAAAGCCTAATACTATCCGTCTTTCCATCGGCACAGAGCATATTGATGATATTATCGCAGACCTTGAAAACGGCTTTGCGGCAGTAAAGGAGTAATTACCATGTCCAATATCTACACATCAGCAGATCAGCTTATCGGCAGAACGCCGCTTCTTGAACTCACACATATCGAAAAGGAGTTGGGGCTGAACTCAAAGATACTTGCAAAGCTTGAGTATTTCAATCCCGCAGGCTCTGTAAAGGACAGGATAGCAAAGGCGATGATAGACGATGCGGAGAAAAACGGAAAGCTTAAGCCCGATTCCGTCATCATCGAGCCTACCTCGGGCAACACAGGAATCGGACTTGCGGCAGTTGCGGCGGCGAGAGGCTATCGTATCATCATCGTGATGCCTGAGACCATGTCTGTCGAGCGCAGACAGCTCATGAAAGCTTATGGTGCGGAGCTTGTCCTCACTGAGGGCGCTAAGGGAATGAAGGGCGCAATCGCAAAGGCTGAGGAGCTTGCGAAGGAAATACCGAACAGCTTTATCCCGTCCCAGTTTACTAACCTCGCAAATCCGAAGGCGCACATCGAAACAACAGGCCCCGAGATATGGGAGGACACTGACGGCAAGGTGGATATCTTTGTGGCAGGTGTAGGCACAGGCGGCACTGTCACAGGCGTCGGCGAATATCTTAAGTCCAGAGATCCCGATGTAAAGATAGTTGCCGTTGAGCCTGCTTCTTCCGCTGTGCTATCTACGGGAGTTGCAGGTGCGCATAAGATACAGGGCATAGGCGCAGGCTTCGTTCCCGAAGTACTCAACACCAAGGTATATGATGAGATAATCACCGTCACGAATGAGAACGCTTTTGCAACAGGCAGACTTATCGGCAGAAGCGAGGGCGTGCTGGTGGGAATCTCCTCGGGTGCGGCAGCATGGGCGGCAATTCAGCTTGCAAAGCGCCCCGAAAACGCAGGAAAGAACATCGTAGTCCTGCTCCCCGATACGGGCGACAGATATCTCTCCACGCCGCTTTTCTCCGAGTGATTGACTTTTCCTCTGCTTTTTGATACAATAAACGGGAGGTGTTGACTATGATGATCTCAACAAGAGGGCGTTATGCGCTCCGTGTTATGATAGACCTGGCTGAACATGCGACAGAGGGTTACATTCCCATGAAAGAGGTCGCACAGCGTCAGGAGATATCCTTGAAATATCTTGAGAGGATACTTCCCGTTCTGGTAAAAAACGGACTGGTGGAGGGCGTACAGGGCAAAGGCGGAGGATACAGATTATGCCGTTCCCCTGAAGAATGTACAGTTGGAGAGATACTCAGGCTCACAGAGGGTGATCTTGCCCCCGTGGCTTGCCTTGAGTGTCAGGCGGAGCCGTGTGAGAAAAGGGATTCCTGCAAAACGCTTTCCATGTGGAGCGAGTTCCATCGTCTGACCAATGAATATTTCGACAGCGTTACGCTCGCTGATCTGGCAAGCGGAAAGCCTGTCGGGTTCAAATAATGTTTATACCGTGACCGATGCAGATCTGTCACGGTTTTTTGTTTTTAGAAAGATTATATGCCAGTATTTTTTACATCCCGTTAATAATTGACACTAAACGCATTGTGTGGTATAATAGACATTATCATAAAAATGTAAAGGAATTATTAACAAGATGAAAAAAACAAAAAAAATCATTACATTGATATTTTCAGCAGTTCTTATTCTGTCGCTTATACTGTCCTTTGTGGATACGGTGGAGCTTCCGACAACATCGGACTTTGACCAGGATAAGATCACTGCGCATATCGAAAAAATGTGCGAGTACGGACCGCACTCCATCGCTGACAAAGAGGAAAACCAGCTTGTTATGGAGTACATCATATCCGAGGTAGAAAAGCTCGGGGTGATTAATTCCGACACCACCGATGTTCCTGCTTATCTCGTGCAGGAATATGTTTCGTCCTCGGTGAAATATCAGAACTTTTATCTGAAGAATGTAGTAGTACATATCCCCGCTAATGCCGAAAACGTCACAAACGAGGCGGTAATGGTAATGGCGCATTACGACTCCGTACCGATGGGTCAGGGCGCCGCAGACGACGCTCTTGCCTGCTCCACCATGCTGGAGGCTATCCGCTACTATTCAGAGCGTATGAAAAACGGCTACACCATCGCAAACGACCTTGTATTCTGCTTTGTAAACGGTGAGGAATACGGTCTGTACGGCTCTGAGGCATTCGTGAATGAGTTTGATGGTTTTAACGACCTTGTTGAGCGCATCAATTTCGCTATCAACCTTGAGGCACGAGGCACTGCGGGTACACAGATAATGTTTGAAACTTCAGAAGATAACTACAACACCGTAAAGCTCTTCTGTGAGGTAAACAAAAACCTGTTCACCTGCTCCGTTGCCACAAGAATATATGGAATGATGCCAAACGGCACAGATTTCTCCAATCTCAAAAACCACTATCAGGGCGTCAATATGGCGAACATCGGCGGCGGTGAAAACTATCACACCCAGAACGATAACCCCGCTAACGTAGGCACTAGCTACGCTACACAGCAGGCGCAGATAGTGAACGGCCTGCTGTACAAGCTGGCTAATTACGATCTGAACAAGCTTTACGACACGGATGAATCTGCGATATTCTTCTCCTATCTCAACATCGGAGATGTGGTGTATGATCTTAACGTAGCCATTGTGCTGGCTGTTATAGGAACACTTCTGCTTGCTGCAAATATCGTTATTTCCATCGTGAACAAGAAGAAAGCTCTTGCCAGAACCGCAAAGGCTGTGCTTTCTATCATCATAGGGCTTGCGCTGACAGCAGGTGTTACATTCGGATGCTATTATCTGTTCCAGCTCATCGCAGCGCTTGCTGGTAACATTGACATCCATGCCATCGGAACTATTTCTTTCTCCAATATCCCGATAATCATCGGTATCGGATTACTTGCGCTTGGCGTAACTGTGCTGACTACACACTTCAGCTGCAAACTGTTCAGGACAGAAGCGAGAGATGTGACAAGAGCGTTTGCATATATCCATGTGGTGCTTGGTGTCGCACTCAGCTTTGCAATTCCTGACGCAAGCTATCTGTTCATCTTAAGCGGAATACTTCTGATGATAAATGAGCTTTGCATCAGCTTTAAAAGCGAGCTTGCGGATCTCCATGGCGAGCTGCTTGCAACTGCTCTTTACCTTCCGCTGATAGTCCCTATAATCGTTCTTGCGACCTCTGCACTGGGACTTTCGATGGCTTATGTATTCGGTCTGCTGTTTGCTCTGGCGATCTATGGTGTCGGCAGCTGCATCGCTCCCGTATGCGGATATTTCTCCGTAAATGCTATCCTCAACAAAAACAAGGAAAAGCCTGTTTCCTCAGCCTGGGGAGCATTACATATCATATCGGCAGCTATGGTGGTATTCCTCTGTGTAAGCCTCGCTAAACCCGATCCCAACGTCAACCTTCAGGGCAAGCAAGGCATCTCAAAGCTGATGTACGATGATGCTCTCGTATATTCTCTCAACGAAAACGGAGAGTATGGATATTATGTTTATGATCTCAACGCATACAGCGCACTCAGAAAATACTGCCCCGAAATGGAATACAGCGAGGAAGATGAATGTTACATCGGCAGTGGCGAGAAGCTTGATATCTCAGCTTCACTTCAGTGCCATGCCGATGGTAATGTTATCACAGTCAAGAAAAACGAGGGGAATTCCACGATATACCTCAGCCTTTTCAATGCCACTGCGGATAGCCTGACTATCAACGATGGAATTACCTCTGAAACCTATGAGATACCCCAGAATGGATATTTTAACATTACGATCCACAGCGATTGCACCGTCACACTTAACGGAGGCGGAGCAGATGTTTCTCTGACAGAGAGCATCATAGACTATCCCTCTGTTATTCCGGCAGAATACGCCGACGGCAGCAACAGACTGCACTTCAATCTATGGCTTAATACTGCATATTTCATCCGATGATGGTCGATCATCGGATCTTTGCCAACACATGGGGATGTTAAGATCATTTTAAGAATTGTGATATAAAATGATTATATAAAAACAAAACCGTTGCAACTTAGTCCTGCATAGGGCTGAAATGCAACGGTTTTTTGTCGCTCTTTTGGGTTGTACTTCATCTGTCAGGTGACTATGCCCCTTATTTCATCAGCTCATCGGTCAGCCTGATTATCTGGGGGGCGATCTTTTCGCGCTCTTTTTTTATAATGCGGTTATAGACAGGATAAGCCACGCATACGAGTACGATGCCGATGATGCCGATAAGTATTCCGACAAGCATAGCTGTTGCTCCATGCAGACCGAGCATCTCCCCGATCTCTGTCATTGCAAGGCTCATGCCTGTTCCGAGAATCAGCGCACCGATAACTCCGAACACAAGCGATACCACCGTTGCTTTTTTCGTCACAGCAGCGTCCAGGCGGCGGAGATGTTCCATCTTGTTCTCCGCCTTTTCGGGAGCCTCATACTTTTTACGGATGTTCCGTATCTCCTCCTGCTCCTTTGCGGAGTAGGTGTAATTGAATGTTCCTTTGTTCTCCATAGATTACTCCTTCGCTGCATTCAACAGCTTTATCTTTTTCGTTCCCTGTACGATCATATAGATCGCCATAACAACGACCGTGACCGACACGGCAGCTCCGACGCAGCCGAGCAGTATCTTCTGCGAGAGCGCATCCATCGTACCGTCGCTGAATGTAGTCAGCAGCGTTGATGTAAGCGTCAGCATGGATACGCACGCCGCTGCAAAGCTGATAGCTTTAGTTGCCGAAAAAATAGGACTGTTGTATTTTTTGTATCTCACCATATTTATTATCGCCGTTGTAAATGCCGTAAAGGTATACGCTGCCATTGCGATAGCTGTTATCATGTGATGCGTGAATGTCCTGTTCCAGTATATCATAAAGAACACGATAAGCGCCAGTGCCAGATTCATCACCAGAAATACAATACCGCAGGCACGGTATTTGCGAAGCTCCTCAAGCATCTTTTCTCCTGGTTCATGCTTTCTCGAATGTCGGACCAGAAAGAATCTCATCACCGCAAGGCAGATATAATACGCACCCAGTGAACTGAACCAGAACGTGCGGTGAAAAACACCAAGAAAGAGCTGAAAAATACCGTACAAGCCGTTCCATATAAGCGAGCCGTAAAGCGAGATATTCACACGCAGACGGGTATCCTCCTGCCATATCCTTGCATACTTGTTCTCGTTCCTGAAAGTCCTGAAAAAACGGATGATATGCGGTATCTTAAAGCACCATATCGTCAGCGTATAAGCGGCAAGCACATAGGAGATTATCGCAATGAACGACTCTGTCCCCAGAAACACCATAGAACAAACAAGAAATACTGTGGCGACAGGTATCAGAATTATCATAACGACGATGTGCGGAAACAGCAGAGCCTTGCCGAGCTTCTTCCAGTCCATATCAAGCCCTCCGTATTTTTACAGTGAAGGCAGAGCCTTTTCCCACAGCGCTTTCCACGCTTATCTCGCCCTGCATGATATCCACGACCCTCTTAACTAAAGCAAGTCCCAGACCGTTACCCTGCACCGAATGCGAGGTGTCGCCCTGATAGAATTTCTCAAAGATATGTGCGCCCACTTCTGGTGTCATACCGCAGCCTGTATCAGTAACTTTCACGATCGCGTGATGTTCTGTTGCGGTGAGCGTTACTGTCACCATGCCGCCTGACGGAGTGAACTTGAACGCATTTGAAAACAGATTGTTCCACACATGGCTCAGAAGCTCGGCGTCTGCCTTTACCCGAACATTTTCAGCGATGTCGGTGTCTATTTCTATCTCTGCCTTTTCCCATACGTTTTCATACTGTAAAAGACACTCGCAAAGCTGTTCTCCGAGGTCAAACTCCGTCACCTGCGGATATATCTGCTGATTTTCCAGTCGGTTAAGCTTTAAGATATTGGTCATCATATCCGCCATACGGCGTGAGCCATCCGTCACGCCTTTTGCGTATTCGATACGCTTGTCATCGCTTAAATTCGGCGTCTGTAAGAGAGTTCCGTAATTCTGCATTACAGCAAGGGGAGTTTTCATCTCATGAGATACATTGGCGATAAAATCGGTGCGCAGAGTTTCCACACTGGAAAGCTCCTCCGCCATTTTGTTTATCGCCTCGGCTATCTGATTGAAGCCCTCCAGTCCCGAGCTTTGCATCGGACTTATGCGGACAGAAAAATCCCCCGACATTATCTTTTCAGTCGCATTTGTTATGATCTTTGTGGGACGCTCCACCATTATCTTGCGGCGGATGTAATCAGCCAGCTTAAAAAGGAGCGTGATAAGTATCACATTCAGAAACGTTACCTTTGCAGCAGCTGCGACATTATCGGAAGTAAGCTCAAGATTCATTGTATCAGCCAGTATGCTTATAAACAGCATCATGCAGCAAGACACGATAAATCCCACCGTCAGAAAAAACAGCAAAAAGCTGCTGACCGCTCCCAGTATACTATGCAGTGTCGGCTTCCTCACTTTATCACCGCCTTATAACCAAGTCCGTGAACGGTCTTTATCTCAAAATCCTCGCAGCCTGACAGCTTTGAACGAAGCTTTGTCATATATACATCAACTGCTCTTGGTGCGGTCTCGGTGTCAGCGTCCCAGAATTCGTCCATAAGCTGTGTTCGGGTGAATGTCTTTTTCGGATAACTCAGCAGCTTGTACAGTATACTGAATTCACGATTAGTGAGGTTTATCTCCTCATCGCCCAGGTATGCTGTGTGTTCGTCTGCGTCCATCTGGAATCTGCCTATTTCAAGCTTTCGTGAGGAGGCTATCTTCGCACGCCGAAGTAATGCGCCGATGCGCAGGAACAGCTCGTCAAGATCGATAGGCTTAACCATATAGTCGTCCACGCCTATGCGGAAGCCCCTCTGTTTGGATGCGATATCGTCACGGGCGGTCATGAACAGGATGGGAATATCATCGTTAAGCTCCCGTACATTTCCGGCAAACTCGAAACCATCCACACCAGGCATCATGATATCCGACACGATGAGATCGAACATATTTTCATAAAGCGCATCATAAGCCTCGTTAGCATTAAGGCACCCTGTTGACTCGTATCCGCTGTGGTTCAGGAACGAGCAGACGGTCTTGTTAAGCTCCCTGTCATCCTCTACGACTAATATCTTGAACATGGCGTTTACCTCCGCATATCATATCTTTACATTGTAATTGTACCACACAAATGTTAAAGTTTTGTTTACGTTTCGGTTTTTTTCAGAATTTTTCTCAAAAATCAACAGCAGTGCCTTTTTACAGACACTGCCGAAGATATTGCCGCTTTATGTTTATTTCTCCATCAGCTTATCGCTGAGAGCCAGTATCTGCTCTGCGTACTTCTCCTTGCGTGAACTGAGTATGTTCTTGTATATAGGGAAGTTTATGATCGCCATTATCATACCTACAACACCTACCACAATACCTGGGATCATCGGATCATTGATGCCTATGGAAGAACCGATATCCGTCATAACAAGGCTCATTCCTGCGCCCATGATGATAGCGGAGATGCTTCCGAATACATAGGCGAATACATTTGCAGGACGCTTTGCCTTTGCGTCAAGCTCACGGATCGCATCCAGCTCTGTGCTTTCCTTTTCGGTGTACTGAGTGCGTATCTTCTGTACGAGAAATTCCTGATCGTTCTTATTCATAGTGATTACCTCTTTCATTGTTTTATTTTATGAGTATATTCTACTACACTCCTGTTTACGAATAATTTGAGAAATGTTTAAGTTTTGTTAAAATGCAGGAACATTCTGATTATTCAATGTTCATTTGATCGTTTTTCGCTGATAATCTTTTCTTTGCATCCTCTACGGTTTCGCCTTCTTTTGCGAAAAGCTTTTCTACGCACTTGTAGGTCACTTTGCCGAAGCCATCCACAACTCCGTTTTCGATCTTCTTGTAGCCTCCCACTACGCCTTCCTCTATCTTCTTGTAACCCTTGACTACGCCCTCGGCTATCTTCTCATTTGCTTGTACGAATTTAGACATTGTAATGATCTCCTTTTCCTGATTTTGTGATTTCATTTTACCTTACAGATGTTTGTGAGTTTTTTCAGAAATGTTTGAGTTTTGTTAATTTCAGAATTTCTTTTCAGGCTTTTTCCCCTTTCCTCACCTTACATGCTGATTATAACTTATCAATGTTTTTACTATGTTTTTAAATTGTTAAGATTTTATTAAAATGTCCTCGCTAATACGATCAGCCACATTTTTTCAAAAAAAGTTGCCCACAGGCACTTCGACCTGCGGGCATATTAATATCAGTCAATCTTATACAATGCAATCTCTGCAATACAGCAGCTGAATTGCTTTTTATCCGTACTCTTGGGGTAATCGAATTTCAGATAGCGATAGTTTACTGTTGCGGGAAGTATCAGTTGGTTCATCGTTCCGCCCAGCGGATCAGCTCTCAGTATCGTGAGCTGCTCCCAGTTCTCGCCGTCTGTTGAGCCGTAAAAGCGGCATTTCTGCATCCTGCTTTCCTGACCCTCGGCAGGAGCATAGCCAATAATATCAAACTCTGTATCCGCAGCGAGGTCGATGATGATATAGCTGTCAACATCGCCATCGTAATATGTCACCATGTCACCGTCGATAATATTCTCGGCAGAACCACCGTCAACAGCTGCGGGAGCCTCAACAGATGCATTTTCAAGAGACAGCTCGCTTACGCTTATATCTCCCATCTGTACTCCGCTCATAACGAAAGTTGTGATGGAGTTACCTTTAAGCTCTGCGACAAAGCCCTCGGAGTGCGCTCTTATGCTGTCAAGCTGCGCCCAGTGTTCGCCGCTTGCGGAGTCGCCGCTGGTGCGTGTTGCATCAACATTTTCTCCGAGCTTTGTAAACTGCGACAGATCGAAATTGTATGTCTTATCATCAGCGTAAGGGTTCACTGCAACGATAACAAGCTCTCCCTTATCCTTGTCGTATGCTGCGAGTGTGTTTTCGTCGCAATGGATAAGAGTTGCTCCTGGGCGGATATAGCGTGTAAACTGACCGAAGCCATAATATTTCTGCGTAAGTATGATCGTGTCATTGTCATGGTCAGCGACCGCAGTTCCCCAGAAGCCGCCTGTTATATCAGGCATTCCCGAATCTTTGTTGCCGTTGTAGCCCTCGACGCTGATGTGGTTGTCGATCACCTGCCACATTATCCATGCGGAGGGAGAGAGCTTGTTGATATCGTATATTATCTTCTGAGCAAACCAGAGTGCTGCGCCCATTTCGCCTGCATCCTCGCCTGCTGTACTGCTGCCGTCCACCTCGCTCATCCAGAGGTTAAAACCATCTCTCTTTGCAAGCGCACCAAGCTCCTCAATGCCATTAGTGCCGTAGGTGTGAGTGCTTATGCGGTCGATCTTTTCAAGCGCCTCGGCAGAGAATGTATTGTATTCTACCACCTGCTTTGCGGGGTCGGTCTCGTCACTTGCGATAACAAGAACATCGCCAAGTCCGTAGCGTTCCATCGCATTTGCGGTCTCGATGATAAGCGTTGACTGGGACTCGCCTGCGTCAACATGGCAGCCCTCCTGCTTGTAGCTGTAAGCTCCCCAGTGATTGGTATTTGCCTCGTTCATGGGAGATATGCTGTCCACCTTTATGCCAAGCTCGTTATTGATGTATGCGGAAACATGTGCGAGATATTCGCCTACTTCTCCGTAACATTCATCCTTGATGTTATTAGCGGAAGCGTCTGTGTTTCCCGAGGAGCATCCGCTTACCGTCATGAAATAGGGTGGCGAATTGCTGAACACCTCTACCCATGCGTCCTCGCCCGAGGCCTCTGCACAGCGTTTCAGAACATTCAGCTGGTTTGCGTCAGCGGTGTAGTCATAAATCCGCTCACCTGTTGCCTCATCGAGTACCAGCCAGCCCGGAACGGCTGAGTCTGTACGGGTGATGTGATTATGCGAGGGGTCGTCACCACCTCCGATGTTGTATCGCATTATGTTGAGATCGAGGCCGTCGTCGCCGTAAAACAGGTCTGCTGCCTGCTGCGACAGGCTGTCGGAGTAACCTATCCTGTTCGCCCACCAGCAAAGACTGGTGCCCCAGCCCTCGAAGCTGCCGCCATTCGTGGTCGATGCATTGAGCGGAGATACACGCACCTGTCCGTCAAGAGAAACATCCTCGGGGGTGAGCGCTGGAGCGTCGTCAACGGGTGATGTTGCCGAAGTTGTTTCAGAAGTACCCGCAGTGGTTGAATTTGATGTTAAAGTGCTTTCAGATGTGTGCTGCTCCTCCGAGCTTGCCGGTGCATTTCCAGAGCAACCGCAGGATGATGTGATTACTGCTGCGCTGATGATGCAGCTCATGACCTTTCTTTTCATGTCATTCCTCCTGTTTACAATAAATTTTCTGCTGTACCTCGTCGATATCAGATAATCGCTTTTGCTAGTATTTTAATACAATATACGAGGATACTCATTATATAATCTGCTGATTTATATAGAAAATCTGCTGTAAATACATTGAAAATCAGGCGTGAATATGTTACACTGATGATGAGGTGATAAATATGGCAATAATTGAACATTCAAGATACTATGAAAACCCTCTTTTCGGTGTAAGTCATGCACATACCTCCTGTGAGCTTATGTATATCGTTGAGGGAGAGCTTGATGTAACTGTAAAGGATATAATCTACCATATATGCAAAAATGACTGCGTGCTGATAAAAAGCCGTCAGCACCATATCACGAAGGTTACTGCTGATATAGAATATCATCGATATATCGCAATGATAAACCCGTGGGAGCTGCGAAAGCAGCTGGTGCGCCCCGATCTTTTCGCAATGCTTACTGACATAAGCAAGGACGGCATAATCATACTGCGGAATGTTCCGCATATAAAGTGCTGCTTTGAACGCATGACAGATATCTTTGAAAAAGGCGCTAACATTTACAGTGAACTGAGTGCTGCGCTGGAGCTGCTTTCTGTCCTGTATGAACAGGCAAGACCACATCACGAGCATGGCAAGGAAGGCGCTGGCAAAAGACTTTCCTCCAGAGTCCGTAATTATATCGAGGAGAATTACGCCGAGAATATAAAGATCAGCAGGATAGCAAAGGATAATTTCATAAGCGAGGGGTATCTGTCGCATGCGTTCAAGGCTGAAACGGGAATGTCGCCGAGAGAATATCTGTCCCATATACGCTGCACACGAGCGTATGATCTGATACGGCACACTGCTATGAAATTCACGGATATCGCAGCTGTGACAGGCTTCTGCTGTGCAAACGACATGAGCAGAAAGCTGCATGAATACTATGATCTGACTCCGACGCAGATAAGGAATAGCTGCTGCGAATAAGATCATCCGTATACCGGATTATTTAACAAATCTGCTTACATCTGATATAATAAAAACAAACGGTTCTGCATACAGGTGGTTTTGAGCTGAAAAAATGTACTTGCAGTGATATTTGCATTGCTTTCGGATTTCGGCTCGGTTATTATGGAAATGAGATTCCCGCCTACAGAATGTAATACCGAGAGCGACCTATAGCATCATCTGAGAAAGCACATCATTCCCTCAATTTCCATGCTTATTGAAAGCGTGTATGAGTGGTGCGATGACCTCGAACTTGTAACAGACCAAATCGTATTTATCGCCACAAACCCTTCCAAACAAAAGACCGCTCGGGCAAATACCTGAGCGGTCCTTTTTTTATTCAAACAAGGGAGCTGAAACGATCTTGCAAACAGTGTCACATCACTTAAGACCAGTCCTCTTTTCCATCCCTGTGCTGTTTCAGGGCGGCATAGCGGAGAAGCTGCTTACGTGATGATATTCCAAGCTTGCTGTAAATATTCTTGTTGTGATATTTGATAGTGTTTTCTGTAATATGAAGTATCTCAGCTATCTGCTTTGCTGTTTTGCCCGAAAGATACAGCTCGTATACCCTATTCTCAGTCGGGGTAAGCATACCAAGGTTTTCCACAAAGAAAGTGTATTCCTCGGGATCGATATCCTCATTGTGCTTTTCGGAAAGACGATCTATCTCACTTTTGGCAAGCTCGTATTTTTCAGCCGCCTTTTCGTATTTTTCCTTTGCATTGCGGGCTTCTTCTTCGGCAAATCGCTTTGCAGTTTCAAGCTCCTGAAGCTGTTGCTCATAATAGTTGTCCCTTTCCTCAAGAAATGCGAAAAGGTCGTCTATCTCACGGATACGGAGCTGTTCACCGTGATCTTCATTTGATCTCACCTGCTCAAGCTTTTTAAGGATAGGAGAAACGTATTTCTTGCTGATAAAGATACAGCATACAGCGGCAAGTATCGCTACGATAAGAAATATCAGCAGGATATTTATCTGACCCTTGCGGATAAAGCTTTCGTATTGTGTTTCAGGAATCATAACAGCAACGCTGAAGTCTTCATTCCCGAGCTTTATTTCATTTGTCAATCCCACACATTTTTCATTACCGAAATCAAAAAACTGCGAACCGTTTCTGTCCCTGATATTCAGACCGCTATCGGTGTTATTGTATCGTCCTGAGCTGAATTGTCCCGAATAAATGCCATTATTCTCGTCGATCAGACCGCAGATCTCACCGCCCCAGCGTCCGTCCTCGGTTTTGTATGACAGCTGAAACAGAAGGTCGTTTATTTCAAAGCCGCAGACCCCGATAATAATATCGTTATAATCCCGAATGGGAACATAAATATATCTTGCTCTTTCCCATGTGTCGGGAATGATGGAGGCGGGACTTAAAACATAGTGTGTTCCATCCGAAAAGGTTTCGTTGCAGTGTTCAAAAAAGTCGGTACTGCTCTCATTTTTCCAACCGCTGTGGAAATTGATCCCCCTGCTTTTTCCCGTTGAGAATGAACCTCTGTAAATTGAGAAATCATTATTTACGGTATTTTCGGAGTAAAGGTTTATATATTTCAGATAAATTCCGCTGTAAAGCGGGGCTTTGGAGCTGCTGTTTGCGGTGGTATCAAGAATATAGAACGCACCGCTTGCGGGGGCGACCTGCATATTGAGGTAGACCGAATCATAAAGCTTGTTCTGTAAAGCGTCAAGAGCCTCGGAATCATTTTTAAGATCATCAAAACCGATATTATTCTCTGTCAGATAAGCCTGTACAGAGTTTTCAAGCTGTCCCGAAAAGGATATCGCACAAGCCGCAAGCTCGTCGCAGTCACCCTCTATCCGATCCGAACAGGCGGAAAGACGTGTGCTGAGATCGTTCATTATCTGCCTGTCTGTGAGATCTAATATCCCGAACAGATTCAGCAGAATAATTATCACTGCAAGAAACAGACATATTACAGAAAAAACGTAAACAGCAAATCTTCTTCTCATCGACAGACCTTCGGTCTTAAATTGCTTTACAAGGCTCTTTATGTCAAGGTATTTCAGTATATTCATCACAATGACCTCACATATCCTTGTCTGACAGCTTTTTCAGTTCTTCAAGCGAAACGACGGCAAGTTCATTCAGTACTTTTTCCTTGTCCTCGCCTGCTGAGGTTCGTTCGATGTATTGATTATGTGCGGATCTCAGCACAAGCTTTACATTCTGCTCAAAATCGCTCTGAATATCCGAGGCATTGTCATAAACGGGCAGAGAATAAAGCTTATAGCTGTCCATCATACCGTTCATCATATCATAAAGGTTTCGGTAGCTTTCGTTTTCAGCGATGCTTGTATCGGCAAAAAGCTCCGCAAAAGCATCATCTGTAACAGGAAGATAGCCTGTGCTTGTAACAAAGCGCAGGTTGTTTTCTTTTTCGGTGAGCCATTTCGCAAATATATATGCACCGTAGTTTTTTCGTTCGTCCTCGCTTTTTACAGCAAAAAGCCCTCCGCCCCTGTGTACAGCAGCAGGCTTATCCTCAACGAAAGCAGGGTACGGCAAAGAGTCCGAGGTTATATTCTCAGTCGTGTTATCAGGATAGAATACCATCTCGGGCTGATAAAGGATATCTGCTGTTGAGCCTATGTTTGAGATTATCTCAACTGTTTTCCAGCGTGAAGCCGCATAGCCGTCATCAAGGCATATTCCACCGTAGATCGCCGCCCTGCTTAACGGAGTCCACACCTTCTTAAA
>JAFSHE010000255.1 GCA_017440445.1 Oscillospiraceae bacterium
GAGGGCTGGATGCCGCCGAGACCGGGGCCGCCTCTCATTACGTTGATGATAACGCAGGGCAGGTCTGCACCTGCTATGTAGGAGATACCCTCGCCCTTAAGGGAGATTCCGGGGGAGGATGAGGATGTCATGCAGCGGATACCTGTACTTGCACAGCCGTATACCATGTTGATAGCTGCAAGCTCGGACTCTGCCTGGAGAAATACGCCGCCTACCTTGGGCATACGCTTGGACATGTATGCGGAGATCTCTGTCTGAGGTGTGATGGGATAACCGAAGAAGCACTTACAGCCCGCTCTGATGGCAGCCTCTGCCAGAGCCTCGTTACCCTTCATAAGATTTCTTTCCATTACTTGTCACCTCCGCTGATAGTTATTGCACAATCGGGACACATCATAGCGCACATCGCACATGCAACGCATGCGTCGTCATCAATGCACACCGCAGTGTGGTAGCCCTTTTTGTTCAGCTTTTCCTGCTGGATCTCGACGATCTTCTTGGGACAGGCAGTCACACACAGACCACAGCCCTTACAAACGTCGAATGCTACGTTCATCTTTGCCATTGTTTTGCTCCTTCCAATATTTAACGGTATTGACCGTATAAAACTTTTGTTATACAGGTGCTTTATCGTTCGCCTGCTTACTCCCAGAACGGGCGGACGTAAACCTCCACCCCTCTGAACTGAGTAAGACCTAACCTGCGCTCCGCAACAGTGAACACCAGCGGAAGTCCCGCCGTTTCAGCCGCCCTCTCTGCGTACTCCACCGAGCCGAGGACATCCTCCGCCGTGGTCTCCGCTCCGAGGTTGGAGCTGTTTACTATTCCTGTTGCCTTCAGCCGTGATACAAGCTCTATATCACGCAGAAGCTCCACAGCCTCATCGGGAGTTCCCGTGAGATAGCGGAAGCTATTCACTACATAGAGCATCTCATAGCCGAAGTTCTGTAATATCGTTGCGTACTGACCAAGCGCTATTGCGCCTGCGTCGTCGCCGCCCACGTCGATGATGACACGGTCGTACTCCCTGAGGAGCGCCGCCATATCAAAGCCGAGCGAGGGTATATCAAGATTTGTATTCGCATACTGCGGTGCGATCATGCGGATGCCCTTTTCCTCGAAAAGCTCCCCGAAATCCGCTGTGCGGAAGTAGGGATTGACGATGTCAAGGTCGATGATGCACACACGCTCACCCGCCGCTGCATAGTCCAGCGCAAGGTTTACTGCGATATTTGTTTTACCCGAGCCGTAATGACCCGTTATGATAAGTGCCTTTTTCTGCATGTATTCTCCGAAATCAATAATCTGCGAACATCAGGGGGATGGATATTGCGCAGGCTGCGCCGATTATCCAGAACAGTATCACAAGTCCCACGGATATAGCGTACCATATCAGCATTGCACGTGAAAAGTTCTTCTTAGCGAGAGGTGTATTGTCGCTGAAGCCCCATACGAACAGCAGGATAATACCAACGATACCAAGTCCCGACAGGAACAGGGTAAGCACCCACTGACCTACGGTCATCTCCTCGGGCTGAACAGTTGCGTTGGAGGTGTTTACATAGGGAGCGGTATTGTTGGGATTGTAGCTGTATGTATTGTTTGTGTAGCCCGATGCGCCGTCTGTATAGCCTGTTGTGGAAACAGGAGCTGTATAAACGGGCTGTGCGCCTGCCTCAGGCATCTGTGTGGAGGCTGTGGTTGTTTCAGCAGCTGCCTCAACGGGCTTCTGGAGGTTCACGCCTGTGCTTACAGCTTCGGTCTGAGATGCGTTGGAATCAGTGTTGAGATCGAATGCGTCAAGTCTGCCGCCGCACTGGGGACAGAATACGCCCTCGCCGCTTACGAGAGAGCCACAGTTATGACAAAATCTTTCCATACTATACCTCTTTTCCATTATTCCCCCGCAAACGGAGGATATTCGTTACGTCAATGATATCAGCCGTATATTTACGACACTGATACTCTTATATGATACCACACAATCTCCCTTTTGTCAACAAAAATATTTATCACTGCAACATGGTGAAGTTGTGCAAAAGGACGGAAAAAGGAGATCGGAACTGTCATGATATCCAATCGGGGACTGACCTGTATCGTCTGAAATAAAAACGGACGAACACTGTTCGCCACTACATTGTGTCGTTTATTTTGCGTTCACAAAAACCGAACGAGTATCCGTTTCAGCGATTTCCCTGGTTTTGCATAGCAAAACCGCTTGCCATAAGGGCAAGCGGAAGGGAAATTGCAGCGTTGACGGCATAGCCGTCAACCCGTGCAAAGCAAAATCGCAGGCTCGCAGGCGACGCTCGCCCTCTGTCGGCGAAGTCATAAAGGCATAGTGATTTTCGGCTACAATTCGGCTTAACCTTTATTACGTTTTTGCGCAGCAAAATCAGTGATGTTCGATATACAGCTATATCTTTCGGCGCAGCCTTTATTATGGTTTCGCGCAGCGAAATCGCCGACCCTCCGTAGTCGAAATAATAAAGGCATAGAGAAATAATTGCAAGGCAATTATTTCTCTAACCATTGGCTCATTCCTGCGCCGAGAAGCTCATTCGGGCGGTCACGGAAGCCGAACTGTCTGTAAAACGGCTCTCTGCCCGTTGCGGACATCAGGTACAGCGCTATCTTCTCACCAGGCTCCAGTGTGGAGCGCATGAACTCCATCGTGCGGTGCATAAGCTCCGTTCCTATTCCACGGTGCTGATACTCGGGTATCACGATAACGTCCGTTATGAAATTAGCGTAGCTGCCGTCAGACAGCACTCTTATCATGCCTATCGCACGTCCCCCGTCCCTTACGCAGGTAATGTGGAACGCATTGTTAAGCGCATTACTCGCTATCCTGTCGGAAAGCACCATGAAATTCACCAGGCGGCGCATCTCTTTATATTCCTCTAATGTGGGGGCGCTGTCTATGTATTCAAGTGACATTTTTATCCTCCGTTGCTTTTGTTCTGTATGGCTTAATGCCCTATTCCGCAAAATGTCCGTCCTCGGCTTTCGCAGCGGGGACGGACCTTTCATACTTGCGGGATCATTCGTTTGTTTCGTTGTTGTCCTCAGTAGCTTCCTCGGAAGAAGCTTCCTCAACGGGAGCTGTTTCAGCGGGAGCAGCCGCCTCGGGCTTTTCCTCGGTGAGAGCCTCGTCCTTCTTCGCATCGGAGAGGTTAAGGTCGCTCTCCTTGACTACGGGCTTGCCGTCGAGGTCGATCTCGCCGTTTATCAGCTTGTAGAAGTCGGGACCGTCTATCTTCTCGTTACGGATGAGATACTGTGCGCAGCTTTCAAGCATGTCACGGTGCTGTGTGAGTATCTCCTCACAGCGTGTGAATGCCTCGTCGATAAGAGCACGTACCTCCTCGTCGATCTGGGCGGCGATGTTCTCGGAATAATCATGGTTTCCACGGGAGTAGTCCCTGCCGAGGAATACCTGCTGGTTCTCGTTGCCGTAAAGCACCGTACCAAGCTTCTCGGAGAAGCCGTAGCGTGTCACCATGTTTCTTGCAACAGAGGTAGCGCGCTCAATATCGTTGGAAGCGCCTGTGGAGATATCGTCAAGGATAAGCTTTTCAGCCACACGACC
>JAFSHE010000256.1 GCA_017440445.1 Oscillospiraceae bacterium
GCTTACCGTTATACTGAGGCAAAGCTTGCGAAGATATCTGACGAAATGATTCGCGATATCAACAAAAAGGTCGTTGATTTTACAACAAACTACGACGATAAGCTGCAGGAGCCTGTTGTGCTTCCCTCACGTTTCCCTAACCTTCTTGTAAACGGAAGTAACGGTATTGCGGTAGGTATGGCTACAAATATCCCTCCCCACAATCTCGGAGAGGTGATCGACGCTATCCTGCTGATGATTGAAAACCCCGAGGCTACCATTGAGGAGATAATGGGCGCTATTCAGGGTCCCGATTTTCCCACAGGTGGTATAATCATGGGATACAGCGGTATCCGCTCCGCTTACTATACGGGCAGAGGAAAGATAATCCTCCGTGGCAGGGCAGAGATAGTTGAAGAAAACAACCACACAAAAATTATAATCAATGAAATACCATATATGGTCAATAAGGCTCGTCTGCTTATGAATATAGGCGACCTTGTTCGTGATAAGCGTATAGAGGGTATCTCGGTAGTCCGTGATGAGTCTGACCGTAGCGGTATGCGTATCGTTATCGAGCTTAAGCGTGACGCCAATGCAAATGTGGTACTTAACAAGCTGTATTCCTACACTCAGCTGCAGGATACAGTAGGTGTCATCATGCTGGCGCTGGTGGATGGTCAGCCTAAGATACTCCCTCTGCGTGATATGCTGGAGCAGTATCTCAACTTCCAGGTCGAGGTAGTTACACGCCGTACAAAGTATGACCTTGAAAAGGCTCAGGAGCGTGCTCATATCCTTGAGGGCTTCCTGCTTGCTATTGATTTCATTGACGAGGTTATTGCGATAGTACGTCACAGTAAGACTCTTCAGGAGGCTAAGGACAGACTTGTGGAGCGTTTCAAGAACGTTGATGTTTCCAAGACAGGTCTTTTCTCAACCACGACATATTCTCTCACTGAGGTGCAGGCAGATGCTATCGTTCAGATGCGTATTGGTCAGCTGACAGGTATGGAGGAGTCCAAGATTGCAGATGAGCTGGGCGAAAAGAGAGAACTTATTGCCGAATATATGGCTCTGCTTGGAGATCATAACAAGATGCTGCATCAGATCGGCTCTGAGCTTGAGGCTATCAAGAAGAAATATAACGATGCAAGAAGAACATCTATCGAGCCTGTAAGCGGCGAAGTAGATATTGAGGATCTTATCCCCCAGGAGGATTGCGTTGTAACCTATACAAATATCGGATACATCAAGCGTCAGCCCGTGGAGATATACAATATCCAGAAGCGAGGCGGCCGTGGTGTTTCGGGTATGAAGCAGCGTGATGAGGATTTCGTGGAGAATATGTTTATCTCCAACACTCATGAGAATATTCTGTTTATTACAAATTTTGGAAATATGCACAGAATAAAGTGCTATGAGATCCCTGAGGGCGGCAGACAGTCCCGTGGTATGAATATCGTAAATCTTCTTCAGCTTGAAGAGGGCGAGCGTGTTGCGGCGATGATGACCACAAATGACTTCGCTGATAACAAGTACTTCATCTGTGTTACAAAGAACGGTACTGTTAAGCGTACAAATCTCTCTGAATACAAGAATATCCGCAAGAGAGGACTTCGTGCTATTACAGTTTCCGAGGGTGACGAGATAGTTTCCGCATTCCTTACAGAGGGCGACTGCACTATACTTGTTGCTTCCAGAAACGGTGCTGCTATTCGCTTTGACGAAACAAAGGCAAGACCTCTCGGACGCACAGCAAGAGGCGTCCGTGCGATAAGACTTCGTGAGGATGACTACGTTGTAGGTGCAACAAAGATATTCGATGAGAAGGCTACCATCCTTACTGTTACAGATAAGGGTATGGGAAGAAGATGCGCACTTTCCAGCTATCGTTTACAGAACAGAGGCGGTCTTGGTCTTAAGAACTATCCCGTCAGCGAGGAGAAGGGCTATGTCTGCGGCATAAGAACTCTTGGACCTGATGATGATGTTATCCTTATCAGCACAGACGGTGTTATCATTCGTTTCCGTGCAAACGACCTCCGTACTATGGGTCGTCCTGCAAGCGGTGTTCGTGTAATGCGTCTGGGTGAGGACAGCAGGGTTGCTTCGTTTACCAGAACACCTCATGATGAAAATGAGGAAACAGAGGAAATTGAAAAGATATCCGACGAGGAGATCGCAGCTTCTCTCTCCGCTGAGGCAAGTGAGGTAGTAGAGCCTGATGTAGAGCCTACCGATGATGAGGAAGGAGCAGAAGAAAATCCTTCGGATGATCAGGAAGATTAAATGAAATATACGCCCGGACTCAGTGCGGTTCGGGCGTGTTTTGTGAATATATGTTCCACATGGAACAAAATAATGTCGAAAGGAAGATGACTATGGGATATACTCTTGAGGAGTATGATGTTGCGGTAATAGGCGCAGGTCATGCGGGAGTGGAAGCCGCTCTTGCAGCTGCACGCCTTGGAATGAAAACTGCAATATTTACCCTGTCACTTGATTGTATAGCTAATATGCCCTGTAATCCCTGTATAGGCGGCTCGGCTAAGGGACAGATAGTCTGCGAGATAGATTCACTCGGCGGAGAGATGGGCAGGGCTGCGGATGCAACATTTATCCAGTCCAGGATGCTTAACAGAGGAAAGGGGCCTGCAGTGCACAGCCTGAGAGTACAGAGCGACAGAGTGAAGTACCATCAGTATATGAAGAAGTGTCTTGAAAATACTCCGAACCTCTTTATAAAGCAGGCAGAGGTAACACATGTTGATGTTGAGGATAACAGAGTAACTGCTGTTCACACAAAGTTGGGTGCGATACATCCTGTAAAGGCGGCAATCATCACGACAGGAACATATCTTAACGGAAAGATACACATAGGGGAGCTGAATTACAGCGCAGGTCCTGATAATGTTCTTCCGTCAACTGAGCTGACCAAATGCCTTAAAGATCTCGGTCTTACCATGAGAAGATTTAAGACCGGTACTCCGGCAAGAGTACATAAGCGTTCTATAAACTTTGATGTGCTTGAAAAGCAGGTGGGAGATGATCAGATAATTCCTTTTGCTTTCGATAACGAGGAAAAGCTTGAAAATCTAGTGGATTGCTATGTTTCCTATACGAATGAGGAAACCCATAAGGTGATTCTGGATAATCTTCATCGTTCACCACTGTATTCAGGAAGAATAGAGGGAATAGGACCTCGTTATTGTCCAAGCATTGAGGATAAGATAGTACGTTTTAAGGAAAAGGAAAGGCATCAGCTTTTCCTGGAGCCTATGGGACTTGATACGGATGAATATTACGTGCAGGGGATGAGTTCATCATTGCCCGAAGATGTTCAGCTTAAGTTCATGAGGACGATAAAGGGACTTGAAAACGTTGAAATAATGCGCCCTGCATACGCTATTGAATATGACTGCTGCGACCCGCTTGAGCTTCTCCCCACTCTGGAATTCAAGAAGATAACAGGTCTGTATGGCGCAGGACAGTTCAACTGTACCAGCGGATACGAGGAGGCTGCGGCTCAGGGAATAGTTGCAGGAATAAATGCGGCAAGAAAAATAGTCGGAAAAGAGCCTGTTATACTCGACAGAGCTTCAAGCTACATTGGTACTCTGATAGATGATCTGGTTACAAAGGGTTGTACAGAGCCGTACAGAATGATGACATCACGCAGCGAATATCGCCTGATATTAAGGCAGGACAATGCTGCGGAAAGACTTCTGCCGCTTGGACATGAGATAGGTCTTGTATCTGATGAGAGGTATCTTGCTTTTATCAGGGAAAAACAGCTTGTAGAAAACGAACTGGAGCGTATAAGAAACACAACT
Source organism: Oscillospiraceae bacterium (assembly GCA_017440445.1). The sequence continues at coordinate 3,816 of JAFSHE010000256.1, forward strand.
ATCCATGCTACTGAGGAATTAAATAAGCTTCTGACGGAAAAGGGAACAAGCCCTCTCACAAACGGAATACGGATGATAGAGTTGCTGAAACGTCCGCAGATAAGTTATGAAGAACTGAAACTGTTTGATAAAAAACGTCCCGAGCTGAAATATTCTGTTATAAATAAGCTTGAAATAGAGCTGAAGTATTCAGGATATATCAAGATACAGCAGGAACAGATTGAAAAAATGCGAAAGCTTGAAACGAAGGTACTTCCTACTGATATTGATTATCGTGAGATAAGCGGACTTCGTCTGGAAGCACAGGAAAAGCTTAATAAGTTCAAGCCGCTTAATGTTGGTCAGGCGGGAAGAATATCAGGAGTAAATCCTGCTGATGTATCTGTTCTTCTTATCTGGCTTGCAGGAAAGGGAGGTAACAATGGACAGAATTAAATATGTTGTAGATACCTTTCTTTCGGCGGGTATCGGAATTTCTGATGAACAGGCAGAAAAGTACGTAAGACTATGTGATTTTATGGTCGAGTACAATAAAAATGTTAATCTCACTGCGATAACCGATTTTGAGGATGTGGTGATGAAGCATTTTGTGGACAGTGTTATTCCTTTTTCTAAGCAGTCTATCGATGAAGGAGCGTCTTTCATTGATGTTGGAACTGGCGCTGGCTTTCCCTCACTTCCTTTGCTTATTTACAGACCTGATCTCGAGGGAACACTTTGCGATAGCCTGCAAAAGAGATGTGTATATCTTGAAAAAGTCTGCAAGGAGATTGGAGTTTCAGCCGAGATAGTTCATGCAAGAAGTGAGGAGCTTGGAAGAAAAAAACGTGAGTGTTTCGATTTTTCTACCGCTCGTGCGGTTGCTGCAATGCCTGTGTTGATGGAATATTGCCTTCCTTTTGTAAAGGTGGGCGGAAGATTTATATCCCTTAAGTCAGTTAATGAGGATATCAGTTGCGCTGAAAACGCTGCAAAAACACTGGGTGGTAAGATATCCACAGTTACAGATTACAAGCTGCCAAATGGTGATGACAGACGACTTGTTATAACAGAAAAAGTTAGTCAGACTCCGACAAAATATCCACGAAACTCAGGAAATATAGCAAAGAAGCCGTTGTAATACGGCTTCTTTTGTTTTATTTGGTTACAAATTGGCGGGAAATGCGATATTCTTCTGTGGAAATACATTTCTCAATGTGCTACAATCAAATTAGAAAACATACGAAAGGATGTCTATAATGTCAATATTCAATAAAGAAAAGCAAGTGCAGAAAGTTGTATCGTTGCCATTGTCAAGTATAGTCCCTAACAGATCTCAGCCAAGAACACGATTTGATGAAAGCTCCATTTATTCTCTGTCGCAGAGCATTAAGGAAAACGGTGTACTTCAGCCTATCTGCGTCAGAAAAAATGGAGTTTTGTATGAGATAATCAGCGGAGAGAGAAGATGCCGTGCATCCAAATTAGCAGGATTAACTGAAGTTCCATGTATAGTAATAGATGTAGATGATGAGAGATCTGCTGTTCTTGCCCTTATTGAGAATATCCAGCGGAGTGACCTTAGTTTCTTCGAGGAAGCTATTGCAATCAACAGACTTATTGCAGAGTTTGGTCTTACTCAGCAGGAGGCTGCTAAGCGCCTTGGAAAAGCGCAGTCGACTGTTGCAAACAAGCTCAGATTATTACGATTTTCCGATGCGGAGAGAAATATTCTTGCAGGAAGTAACGTGACAGAAAGGCAGGCAAGGGCGCTTATCAGAATTGAAGATGTCACAGTTCGCACAAAAACCTTGCACGAGGTCGTAAGACGTGATCTTAATCTTGAACAAACCGAAGAACTTGTGGAGAGAATATTATCCCATGGATTTGAGAAGAATAGCAAAGGAAAATCTATCTTCAACATTCCTGTACCGAGAGTATACATAAACAGTATTAATAAGATAGTCAGCAGAATGAAAAATGCGAATATCAAGTGCGAAACAGTTACAAATCAATCTGATGGTTTTTTTGAATATACGATAAAAATACCTGTTTCTGTCGATATGCGCAAATAATATTGTTCCACATGGAACATTTCGATTGATTATGTCGAAAATTGTTCCATGTGGAACATTTTTTTGATAAACCTCTTTATTTTTGTAGCAGAGTGTGATATACTAGTATTATATTAATAAAGAAGGGGGTATTGCTTTGGGTATAGTTATCGGTGTTGTTAATCAGAAGGGCGGAGTTGGTAAAACTACTACCTCTGTGAATATAGCAGCGGGACTTGGCACACTTGGAAAAAAGGTGCTTATCATAGATTTTGACCCGCAGGGAAACGCAACAACAGGCTTTGGTATAAAGAAAAAAACACTGGAGTCAACTACATACGAAGTAATAATGGGGGAAAAGCGTCCGCAGGAGGCAATAATTCCTACAAAGTACAAGAATGTAAAGATAATGCCCGCTACAAATCTTCTGTGTGAGGCGGAGCTTCAGTTAGCAGATGTGGAGCAGAGAAACCATCAGCTGCGTAAGGTCATCCTGCAGGTAAAGGATGATTACGATATCGTTGTGGTGGATTGTCTGCCGTCGCTTGGTATACTTGCTATCAATGCACTGGTTGCCTGTGACAGGATAATCGTACCTATGGTGTGCGAGCCGTTTGCTCTTGAGGGTCTGGCTCAGCTTATGCAGACGATCAAAAAGGTAAAAAGGGCAGCAAACAAGGATCTTCAGCTTATGGGAATAGTATTTACGATGCTTGATAAGAGATTGCTTGCAAGCAACGAGATAATGAGAGATATCAAGAGAACATTCCCGTCAGATGTGATATTCAACACGGAAATTCCTAGAAATGTGCGTATAACCGAGGCACAGAGCCATGGTGAGCCGATAATTTACTACGACAAGAACTCCAAGGGCGGCGACGCATATAAGAGATTGTCGAAGGAGATACTGGAGAAATGCCGCGAAATGGAGAGAAAGAATGGCTAAAAAGAGAATAAACAGCAGTTTCAGCAGCATTTTTGATGATAACAGCATGCTTGAGGAGAATGAGAATCTCAGTACGCTGCGTATATCAGAGATAGAACCTAACAAAGGTCAGCCTAGAAAGAACTTTGATAAGGAGGCGCTTGAGCAGCTTGCATCCTCAATAAGAGAGAATGGTGTGCTTCAGCCGCTTATCGTGCGTCCGCTGGCAACAGGCAACTATCAGATAATCGCAGGCGAGCGCCGTTGGAGAGCTTCCAAAATAGCAGGACTTTCCGAGGTACCTGTGGTGATCAGGGATGACCTCAGCGAGGAGCAGGTAATGCAGATAGCGCTGATAGAAAATCTTCAGCGTGAAAACCTTAATCCGATAGAAGAAGCAATGGGTTACAAGGAGCTTATAGACAGCTACGGAATGACGCAGGATCAGCTTGCAAAGACTCTTGGTAAGGCTCGTTCTTCAATTGCAAACAGTCTTGGATTACTTACACTTCCCAAAAGCGTAAAGGACCTGCTTGCCGAGGGTGGACTTTCAATGGGTCACTGCAAGGCGCTTAAAGCAATAAAGGATCCCGCACTCATGACCGAGATAGCATTCCGTGCCGCCGACGGAGAGCTTACAGTCCGCAGTATAGAGGCTATCGCAAAGCGAGAGGCAAAGAAAGCCGAGGAAAAGGACGAGATAAAGCCTCGTCTTGCATATTATACCGAAGTGGAGCTTAGTCTTGCTGAGCTTCTTGCCACAAAGGTAAAGATAATCGAGGGCAAAAAGACAAATACCCTTCAGATAA
>JAFSHE010000257.1 GCA_017440445.1 Oscillospiraceae bacterium
GCCTCTCCCCTCTCCGTCGAAGACTACAAGGCAGGCGGCGACCTGGCTCTTTATGATGCGATAGGCACAGCTATCCAAAAGACAAACAAGGCAATGAACAGTACCATGCAGGAATATCTCCCCGAAAAGGTGCTGTTTGTGATACTGAAATGCGGTGCAAATACCTCAAGCTGGCAGTACACATCAAAGATGATAAGAGAACTGATCTCGCAGCAGCGTGAGAAAGGATGGGAGTTCATTATGTTGGTCAACAGCAAAAATGCCGCTTCACAGGCAAACTCTATCGGAATAACAAAGAAAAATGCACAAAGCTTCTCCCCTGACCCTGACGGAATCGCAATGGCTTTTACCTCTATGTCTGACATGATAACAGAGCACAGAAACACTCCCGTTATCGAACAGCATGACGAGCCTGTAACAGTAAACACATCAACACCTGATGATACGGTAGATGTAATCCCTTTTGACAGGATAAAGGATGCGTTTACAGAGCTTTACGATGCAGTATGGTCGCTGCCAGAGCAGATACATAAAAAGCACTGCTCCGTTACGTTCAAGGACTGTATGAGGTTAAAGAGAGAAATTCTCGGAATATCGAACTGCTGCAAGAGCCTTATCGACGAGAGCGAATGGCTGTTTCTTATGTCACACCCCGACTATGGGAAAAAATATGCAGATCACTGTAAGCGCAACATCCAAAACGCATATCAGCAGCTTGCTCCGATAATCGACAATCTATCAAGTCACATAATAGTGCGTGGATGTGAGGAATTACCTTTCAGAAAGATATTTCAGGACATACTTGACAGCATAGCCGACATATACGGTTTCAGGCACATTATACTTACACAAAAGGCTGATATACAAATTGAACAGTTCCCCGAAGATAACGTATCAGCAGGATCAGGGCCTTCCCTCTTTAAAAAGCTGATAAAGCAGATCTTCAACCTAAAAGACATTGATTTATAATGCAAATAGTGCTATAATAAGAAAGGAAGATCTGAATGAACAAGGAACTTCTTAGCACCGATCTTAAAGATCTTGACGAAAACGACATCTACGAATTATTCGGGGTCACAGGCAACGAGGAGGCTGCCCTCAACGAAAGCTATCTGGAGCTTTTCAGGCTGCTTGGCAAGGACGCTATGCTGAAGATTTTCAGGCACTATCGCGGAGACAAGATAGACTGCCCCATGAAGCTTTTCAGGGCGGATTTTGTCGCAAGCATCGCTGAAAATGCCTCTGACAAGCGTGAGCGTGGCAACATCGCACGAGCCGCAGGATATGCCCTTAAGTTCATCGACGGTATAATCCAGAAGCGCAGAAAAGAAGAACGAAGATCAGACACAGCCGACAAGTAATGAGAGAGTCGCTTTTATGAGTTTTAAAGAGTATCATCAAGGGTATTATCAACGACGTCAATGATTTAATTGAGTTTATGGAACACAAACAGCATTATCCCGATAGCCCTGATATATGATACAATAGATATATAATATAAAGAGGGGTAACAAAATGCTTGCATACACATACATAGACAAGGGTAATTTTCAGCTCATCAAAAAATCTAAACCCACGCTCCAAAGCGACACAGACGCTATCGTCAGGGTAACGCTTGCGAGTATCTGCTCCAGCGACCTGCATATAAAGCACGGCTCTGTGCCGCGTGCTGTCAAGGGAATTACTGTCGGTCACGAGATGGTGGGAGTTGTGGAGGAGGTCGGCTCTGCGGTCACTTCCGTAAAGGTCGGTGACAGGGTCACTGTTAACGTCGAGACCTTCTGCGGAGAGTGTTTCTTCTGCAGGAAAGGCTTTGTCAACAACTGTACCGACCCTGATGGCGGCTGGGCGCTCGGCTGTCGCATTGACGGCGGTCAGACGGAATACGTCAGAGTGCCGCTTGCACAGCAGGGTCTGAATAAGATTCCAGATTCCGTCAGCGATGAGCAGGCTCTGCTTGTGGGAGATGTGCTTGCAACAGGCTTCTGGGCGGCTCGTATCTCCGAAATCACTGAGGAAGATACAGTGCTGATAATCGGCGCAGGACCTACGGGATTATGCACTCTGCTGTGCGTGATGCTGAAAAAGCCAAAGCGCATCATCGTATGCGAAAAGGACGAGGACAGAATCAGATTCGTAAATCAACATTATCCTCAGGTACTGACGGTATCTCCCGAGAAAGTGGCTGAATTCGTTAAGGAAAACTCCGACCACAGCGGCGCTGATGTGGTGCTTGAGGTCGCAGGAAGCGAGGATACATTCCGTCTTGCGTGGGAGTGCGCCCGCCCTAATGCTATAGTGACGGTAGTTGCACTGTACGACAAGCCGCAGATCTTGCCGCTTCCTGATATGTACGGCAAGAATCTGATATTCAAGACAGGCGGCGTTGACGGCTGTGACTGCGAGGAGATTCTTCGTCTTATCGAAAACGGCGAGATAGATACCACCCCGCTTATCACTCATACCTATCCCCTGTCGGAAATCGAGGCGGCTTATGAGCTTTTCGAGAAACGTCTGGCTGGGGTCATCAAGATTGCTGTTAGGCCGTAACAATAAAAAATCAGATTATAAAACTATCGAATTACATTATAACGGAGAAAGATAGATGAAACCATTTCTGATATTGTATTTTTCTGGTGTAGGTAACACCAGATCAATTTCCGAAGATCTATACAGATATGTATCTAAAATCCCCACAAGAATTTATTCGGTGGAAAAACTACCTGACGATTTTGATATTAACAATTATTCAGCCATAATTCTGGGAACACCCACGTATCATTCAGAACCTGCAAAACCACTAATGGCTTTTCTTTCGACAATTAATCCGAACATGAAAATTCCCGCATTTATTTTTACGACCTGCGGTCTGTATTCCGAAAACTGTCTGCGAATTCTCGCAAAGGAATGTATGAAACACAATATCATTCCTATACATTCAGCAAGCTACCGTTGCTCCGCAACAGATGGGATATTACTGACACCATTTATAGAGTATTGGTTTAAAAACGAGAGAGATCTACTATCAAAAACAAGAAAGGACCTCCGTATTTTTATAACCAGACTGAAATCACACTCCAAATCAGAAATTCCAAGTCCTAAGTGGTATACACCGCTGAATTATCCGAATAAAATGCTTGGGAAGATGACAACGTTTCCGATATATTTACACAAGGACAGATGTACAAAGTGCGGCAAATGTCAAACAAACTGCCCGCAAAACGCTGTGACACAAAAAAATGGTTATCCTAGTATAGATAAAAATGAATGTATTAACTGCTATCGCTGTATTCATCGTTGTCCTACATTAGCTTTATCTTTATCAAAACACAAAACGGTAAATAGGGTTTGGAAGAAAAAACAGTAACCTATTTTTCTGCATGTCATAATCACCCTGTCTTAAAACAGAAAGAACCAGTTTTCTACCAAAAAATGATTCAGAGATTCACTTCCCATAAGACAACAATTGAAGCAATCACTTTAGTATTTGAGCGCTGTATTGATTTTGCTAATGACAATAATTAATACTTCCTTTTAGTTATACTAAAATTTTTTATACTTCCAAACATGAAAATTCCCCAAATCTCACTTACATAGTATTACTCTGAAAAGAACTGATTGTATAGCTTGAGCCAAGTGAAAGATAAACATTATCCTTCATCCACCGACAAATGAGAGGTACACATCATTGAAAAAGGTGTGCAAAAAGCTTGCAGATTGACGATACAGGCAGAGAGCCACTTCTCTGCCTGTTTATTCTTTGTATTGTTTTTTGAAGTGATGTGTGATATAATTATGGAAACACATCAACTCAGGAGAATAATGCAGTTCTTCTTTTTTCTGGAATACAGAACTACGGGAGCAGTTTTCATCTGCTCCAATGCTTTTTGGTGGATTTCAACAAGTTGCTCTGATGCTTGCAGCAAATCACTTTGACTAAACACAATATAATAGTCTGATATAGTTTAGTATCGACAAACTGAGTTTTCATTGATGTACAACTGCTTTTTACACATTCTGTCGAGTACACGATCATCCCGGCTTGGTATTGTTTGCTTTTCTATATTCCAACGGAGTAATGCCATTGTATTTTTTGAATACCGTCCCGAAATATCCCGCATCTGAAAAACCAGAGTTTAATGCTATTTCAGATAATTGAGCATCAGTATCTGTGAGTAGCCTCATAGCCTCCTGCAAACGGCGGCGTGTAATATATTCATTGGGTCTGATGTTCATAGTCTGACGGAACACCCTACACAGATATTGTGGTGTTATTCCTGCTGCATCTGCAAGCACAGTGACAGGAAAATCCTCTCTGAAATGTTCTTCGATGTAATTCAGCGCAGGCATAAGTATATCGCTCCTGTCAGCACCGCCTGCGACACTCTTGTCTGACGCCAGGCGCTGAAACTCCATAATATACTGATAAACAAGCCCTGAGCAGGTGTAGTTTCCATAAACCTTATCGGTCCTCAGTGCAACAAACATTTTATCAAACAGCTTAAGCATATGTGTATTATCACCGTGAGCTACGACAACAGGCTTTGTCAGCCCAAGCCGCCCTAACATCTGAGCGCAGGCATAACCGTCGAATGCCACCCAACGCACATCCCATTTTTCACTGCTTGGGTAATACTCATGCGGTTCATTCGCAGGTAGAAAGAAATAACAGTTATCTGTGAGCTGTATTGTTGTACTGCCGTATTTCAGCGTTCCTCCGCCATTTGCGCTGTACAATATCTGATGCCAGCAATATCCTTCAGTACGTCTTGTGTAACCCTGGTACTCCGTTCCACCTATGCCTGTAAGAAACACAGGCAGATCCTTCACCTGCTCGACATAAGGATATACATGGTTATTGACTTTTCCTGCCATAAGCATCCCCCTTTCATGTCTATGTTATAAGTTTAATACTTTCAGGTCAGAATGTCAAGAGCAGATTTGTTTTTTGAAATTAAACAAATCAGATAAACCCCTGTTTATAATAATTTTTACTAATCGATATAGATTTTTGAAACTAAAAACACAAAGGGTTTTCAGAATTTACAATTGACTTGATATTCAGAAAATGGTATCATTATTTAAAAAGCAGTATACAAATGCTTACAGAAAGGATAATTAGTTATGAACAACCCTCTTGCCAACACACCTCCAATGGGATGGAACTCCTGGAACACATTCGGCTGGAATATAAACGAGGAGCTTATCCAAACAACAGCAGACTTTTTTATTGAAAGCGGACTTAAGGACGCAGGCTACGAATACATAGTGATAGACGATTGCTGGAGCGAAAAACAGCGAGATGAAAACGGCAGACTTGTTGCAGATAAAAACAAGTTCCCGAATGGCATAAAGCCTGTTGCAGACTATATTCACTCAAAAGGTCTCAAGTTTGGTATGTATTCCTGTGCGGGAACTCACACCTGCGCAGGCTATCCCGGTAGCTTCGAGCATGAATTTGTGGACGCTGAAACATTCGCAGAATGGGGCGTGGATTACCTCAAATACGACTACTGCTACAAGCCTAAGAGCGCAGACGGCGAAAATCTTTACAAGCGCATGGGAATGGCTCTGAGAAACTGCGGTAGAGATATTCTTTTCTCTGCGTGCAACTGGGGCGCTGATAACGTTCACAACTGGATAAGAGAATCGGGAGCAAATATGTTCCGCTCAACAGGTGATATTCAGGATAACTGGTTCTCTGTAAAGAACATCGTGGATTCGCAGCTCGGAAAGCAGGCATACGGCGGTGTCTACTGCCACAATGACATGGATATGCTTGTAGTAGGAATGCATGGCAACGGCGATAACACAGAGGTACTTGGAAGTCTGCCGGGCGGCTGCACCGATACAGAATATAAAACTCACTTTGCACTGTGGGCTATAATGAACTCTCCTCTGATGATAGGATGCGATGTCCGCAGGATGTCCCCGGAGGCAAAAGAAATACTGACAAATCGTGATATCATCGCC
>JAFSHE010000029.1 GCA_017440445.1 Oscillospiraceae bacterium
AAAATTAACAGATTGGAGGAGCTGAATTTATTTAATTTGACATAACGGAAGCGTTAGTGTATAATATGTGTCAAAAGCGGAGAAAATATGCGGATATGAGGTGATCTGATGGATTTTATCTACTGCCCGAAATGTGGGGCAAAGCTCATAGACAGACAGATAGGCGACGAGGGTATGATACCATACTGCGAAAGCTGCGGCAGACCGTGGTTTCCGTTTTCTTACCCCTGTGTGATATGCCTTGCAATAAACGAGGATAACGAGATAGCGCTCATCCGACAGACCTACGCTACAACTCGTTTTGTCTGCGTGGCAGGCTTTATCGCCCATGGTGAGACGGCGGAAAATACGGTAGTACGCGAGATAGGCGAGGAGATAGGCTTAGAGGTGCAGAGCGTACAGTATGTCGGCAGCTATTACTACGAGAAGAACGATAACCTTATGCTGGGCTTTGTCGCTAGAGTAAAGAAAGCGCCGTTCAGGCTTTCGGAGAACGAGGTGGAGACGGCTCAGTGGTTCGACCTTGAAAGCGCCGAAAGGGAGCTGTCCAAGGGCACAACGGGAATTTGTCTGCTGAGGGACTGGTTAAGGGTGTCTAACGGAGGAAAACAATGAAAAGAGCATATGTATTATACTTGGCAATGATCTTGCTGTTTAGTGGCTGTGTCAGTGAGGACGGCAGTTCAGCTGTTATATCATCGGAGTATAGTTCGGCTGATATAGCGCTGGGCGAACGCCCGACATCTGTATTTGAGTATAATGGTATCAGCTATTGCGAAAATCTTGACGGCTTTTATAGCGGAGCATTTCTGCAAAGGGCAGACGGAACGGCTGAGCTTTATGTTTCGGAAATGGTCTCTCCTGTAATGGAGGGCGAGGCGCATCTTATACTCGATGTGGTGACCGATTATGCAGAGAACGAGTACATTGGTCAATGGACTTATATTGATATGCTGTGGGAGCGGTATATGTTGCCTGACGGCAGGATACTGTGTATTTCCGATTACGAGGATGAATCGGCGGAGCATCTGTTGAATGAGGGCGATTGCTTTAAAATGATGTTGCTTTTTGCTCCATATACCGATTGACGAGCCTTACAAACAAAAAACAGCCTCCGTAAAAACGGAGGCTGTTGCTGTATGATTTAGTTTCTCTCAGCACCTCTTACGAGGACGCCGATCATATCGGGGCCTGCATTGCAGGATACCACAACGCCGCAGGGCTCGATCATAGAGGGACCGTAGCCAACTCTTTTGGTCATCTTTTCGATAAACTCCTTTTCCTGCTCAGGACGTGTTGTGGTGATCACCTGCCAGGGTGTTTCGGGAGTCATTCTGGAGGCGATGTGCTCCACCGCGGCTTCGATAGCAGCCTTTTCGCCGCGCGCTTTCTTTACTACCTCTGTCTTTTCTGCAAACAGTGTGATGATCGGCTTCAGCCCCATAAGCTCGCCGAGGAAAGAAGCAGCAGCGGTAATTCTTCCAGACTTCTTCATGTGGCGCAGATCAAAGCCGATGATGAATGCTTCAATGTGCTTTGCCCAGTCTTCAAGATAAGCCACTACGCATGCAACTGTCTGACCCTCCTGCAGCTTGCGGCAAGCCTCTGTGATGGGGTAGCCATAGCCGAGTGTATATGTCTGGCTGTCTATCGTATAGATTTTCAGATCGGGGCAGTCTGTTCTAACTGCTTCCTTTGCCATTACAGCACTGGAATAGGTCTGGGAGCCTGCTGCGTTGATAACGTCAACGATTATCTCGCGTACTCCCTCTGCATACAGCTCGCGGTACTTTTCTTCAAATCGCAGAGCAGTTATCTGGGAATGCTTTGGTATCTCGTCATTTTCCTTTAAAATCCTGTAAAAATCGTTTATATCAAGATCCTTGCGGTCGGTGTAGCTTTTTCCGTTTATAGCTATCTCAAAGGGGAGGATGACCAGCAGCTCCTTGTACTGCTCCTCCATCTCTGCGGAGATATCGCAGCCGCTGTCAGTGATAATCCTTACGTTTTCGTTCATACCTTTATACCTTTCCATAATAATTGATCAAACCGTCATCACAGCTTATTCTGCATTGCTCCAGTCGAACTGAGTCAGCCGTCCGAAGTTCTGAAGCTCGGGAAAATCCCACTGGCGGAGCGCCTCGTACACGCCTATTGCTACGCTGTTCGAGAGATTGAGGCTTCTGAGCGTTGAGCGCATCGGTATCCTCACGCAGCGTTCCTTGTTTTGGAACAGCAGTTCTTCGGGAAGTCCTGCGTCCTCCCTGCCGAAGAACAGGTAGCTCTTATCGGGGTAACGAACATCAGAATAGAGCTTCTGTGCCTTTGTGGAGAAATAAAAGTATTCCCCGTCGTTTTGTGCAAAGAAATCCTCAAAGCTGTCATAATAGGTGATGTCAAGATAGCTCCAGTAATCAAGACCTGCGCGCTTGAGCTGCTTGTCCGTAGGCTCAAAACCCATAGGGCGGATGATGTGCAGACGTGCACCTGTAACTGCACAGGTACGGGCAATATTGCCTGTGTTCTGCGGTATCTGCGGCTGAGCCAGTACGATATTGAGCTCCATGACCTCACCTCACTGTGAATTTATGACATGTTCAATACATTCTATCATATTTCTTTGGGATTTGCAAGTATTTTTCGCAATATCTATTGAAATGTGCAAGACAATTATTCCCATACATAGCAGAACTTTATGTGAGGATACTAATTCCGAAAAGGAGCTGATGATATGACACACAAGCAGGAATGCATCGTAAAAGCTGCTGTGGCAGGTGTTGTGACAGGCGGCCTTGCATTTGTGGCGGTGAACTCTCTCGGCAGAAAAAAGAGCTTCCGCAGAATGACCACGGCAAAGGCGTTCCGTATGATAGGAACAATGATGGATGCATTATAATTATAAGGAATTCCCCCGAATGCCATGTGTTCGGGGGAATGTTCGTTGTTTGGCTGAGGTAATATTTTCCTACCGCGCGGAAGACTGATTTGGCGTTGATCGAGTTTTGTGCTGAAATATAATTA
>JAFSHE010000258.1 GCA_017440445.1 Oscillospiraceae bacterium
CAGGCTAACATAAACGAAGCTCTTGCAGCAGCGTATAAGGACAGGGGCGTTCCGATACCCACCGTTGACGCAGATGGCAAGATAACCGCAGGAAACGAAACGGACGGTTTTGAGGACATCTACGTTGCTGTATCCGAAGATACAGAGAACAAGCCTACCGTTTCCAATGACTACGGATTCGCAAACAACTATCTCCAGATAACACTTGACGCAGCAAATGCGCTTAAGCGTGGCGATATTCCCTACGCAAATGCTTGTATCGACAAGATCGTTACAGCTTCTCAGAATCTTATGATAGAGATAGCAGACCTCGGTAATAACGAGGAGTTCATCACATTCAACAAGGGCAGATTTGAGACCCGTGAGCTTAACCTGAAGGAACGTCAGGACACTCTCGAGGCAACAGACCTTGAGTCTGAGATAACACTGATGAAGACATACGAAGCGCTTTACAATGCATGCTTACAGATGTCCAGCACCATTATTCCTCAGACTATATTCAACTATATCAGATAATAAGAACGGCTTTTTTAGGAGGTGTATATTATGTCCGGTAATCTTTTACAGATAACAACAATTCCGATCTCCATAGAGATCAAGATAACAAATGCTAAATTACAGCTCCCTGATGACAGACAGCCTAAGGTAAACATCACCACTACCAATGGTCAGTATGTCATGAAGGCAGAGCCGTTAAAGCTCAACATTGACACATACGAGGCAAGAAAGAGCCTCGGTCCGGGTCACATGACCGATGGCGATATAATGGCTCAGAAGGCACAGGAGGGAATGTCTATCGCATTCCAGGGTACTGCTAAGGTCGCATCAGAGGGTAACATGCTTGCAAGAGGTATGACAGCTTCTGAGATAGCTATCCAGAATGCACGTGCAGGTGCAACGGTGGAAACTATCATGGAGTTCCTTCCTAAGGAGGGCGCAGATATCACTTTCGACGCAGGCAAGCTCAGCATTGATTACCAGCTCGGCGATCAGGAGTTCGACTGGGATGTTATGAACAGACTTCCCATGGAGTTTATCCCCGGTAGCGTAGAGCTTATCGTGCGTGACAGACCCAGAGTTGAGATAGAGTATGTGGGTGGTCCTATCTACTTCCCCAGATCCTCTGATCCCGATTACGAACCGCCCGTGCTTGACACTAAGGGCTGATAAATTGTTAAGACTCGTCGGAAAGGAGAAGTCCTGCTAAGCGGGGCTGAACATGGCTATGAACATTTTAACAAGAGATTTCGGTGAGATGAACATCGATGAAAGCACCATCCTTGAATTCCCCGCAGGAATCATCGGATTTGAGGAGGTAAAGCGCTACACGCTGATAAGCCCTCTCGGTGAAGATAAGTTCCCCATGTGGCTTCAGTCGGTAGAGGCTAAGGAGCCTTGCTTCGTGGTGTACGATCCCATGGAGATGTATCCCGACTATAAGTTTGAGATATCCGACGAGGAGATGGAGCTGCTGAAGCTCAATCAGGATACTCCTTACAGATGCCTTGCGGTGGCTATCGTTCCCGAGGATTACCGCAAGACCACGATAAATCTCAGATGCCCCATCGTTGTTAATATCAAGGAAGGCATCGCAGCTCAGATAATCGTTTCGGAGCCTTATGACTTCAAGGTTCCCGTATATGCTGAGGAGGACTGAGGATGCTCGTAGTAACAAGAAAGACGGATGAGAGCCTTATCATCTCAGACGATATTGAGATAACAGTCCTTGAAATAGCAAAGGACAAGGTGAAGATAGGCATTTCCGCACCTAAAAATGTAAAAATCATCAGAAGCGAGCTGAAGCATGCACTTCAGACTAACACTCTCGCAGCGAACAGCTCTGGCAGCGCTATTGCAGAGCTTCTGAAATCTCATAAACAGGAGGGTTAAGTTATGGCAGTAGATAACATCCGTATGGGCGGTATCAACTCCGGTTTCGACACCGAAGCGATGATCGAACAGATGATGTCCTCATACCAGACTAAGATCGACAAGCAGAGCAAGAAGCTGACCTCGCTGCAGTGGCAGCAGGAGGCATATCAGGATATTACAAAGAAGCTGACGACTTTCCAGAACAAGTATTTCGATATCCTTAACCGTGATACTTATCTGATGAGCTCCTCTACCTTCAACAAGTATAAGACTGATATCACATCCCTGACAGGAGCTAACACAACAGGTCTTACTGTTTCCACAACAGGTAATTCCATTATCGGATCGCACAAGGTAAAGGTAAGCCAGACTGCGACAGCTTCCACCGTTAAGGGTAACGCTATCGTTCCCGATAACTTCAGACTGGACGCTGACAAGGCTCTTGAGTCTGTAAACTACACAGACGTTACCAATGATGACGGTACTACAACAAGAAAGTATGAGTTCTCCCTGAATGTTCAGGTAGGCAGCGTTACAAAGACTGTAAACTTTGCTGCTGAGGGCGCTGTTGCTGATGACGGTACAGTTGACATGGCTGCTGTTAAGCAGAATATGATGGAAAATCTCAATACCGAGCTTCAGGCTAGCTTCGGCTACTCCGGAAGAAAGGGCGACTCCGCAACAGGCGTTGTTGACGCTGACAACGGCAACGAGTGGTTCCTTCAGGTTGAGGATAACGGTAACGGCTTTGAGTTTGTTATCGGCGGAAACGCAACAATTTCTGTTTCTGAGGGCAAGGGCAGCTTTGGACTTACAGAGCTTGCAAGCAAGCAGACAATCTCAATGGGTAGTGCGATAACAGGTGAGAATACCGTATCCATCGAGGTTGGCGGCAAGGTAAAGACAGTTACCTTTGAGGGTGTTTCCAGTACATATTACAGCACCAAGGATGAGAAGGGCAACGAGGCTATCCTCGCTGAGTACAACAAGCTGAAGGAAGCAGCTTATCGTAAGGCAAACAACCTTTCTGACACAGCTGCTATCGACAGCAAGAAGCTTGAGGATTTTGATTACTCCGACCTTCAGGCTGCAAAGGATAAGAATACCGCAGCACTCACAGCTGCTGCAAACGAAGCGTTCAAGCATGAGGGCGTTACATTCTCTATCTCTGACGCAACCATGACAGCAAAGAAGAACGGAAGCACTGCTGATTTCGCAATCAACGCTGTTGAGGGTGGTACACTGGGTCTTTCGAAGGCTAATGTTTCCAACAAGATAACATCCAAGACTACTATCGAGGATATGGGTATCAAGGCAGTTGACGGCAAGTACACCATGAAGATAAACGGTGTTGAGATATCCGTTGATGATGACGCTACAATAGATACTCTTGTAGAAGCAGTAAACAAGTCTGACGCTAATGTCAAGATGTCCTACTCCGCACTGACAAACAGCTTCACGCTGGAGTCCAAGGAGATGGGCGGCGCAGGCGCTATTGAGATCGAGGGTACTGATTTCACTCAGGCGCTGAGTCTTACAGACGCAAGCGGCGAGGAGGTAAGCTTTACACTGGGTCACAACGCTATCGTTGAGATCGACGGCCAGGAGCTTTATCTCAACTCCAACAGCTATACTCTGGATGGAACTACATTCAGCTTCAATGAGGATGTGGCTCTCGGAGAGACCTTTACAGTAGGTATCTCCAAGAACTATGATGATGTAAAGAAGGTAATCAAGGACTTTGTCAATGATTACAACACCCTTATTGAAGAAGTATATGACTACATCGGCACAAAGCCCAAGACAGATTCCAAGGATAACCGCTATGAGCCTCTCACAGACGCTGAGAAGGAGTCCATGAGCGAGGACGAGATAAAGAACTGGGAAGAAGCAGCAAAGGTAGGACTTCTTTACAACGATACA
Organism: Oscillospiraceae bacterium; assembly: GCA_017440445.1. The sequence continues at coordinate 3,796 of JAFSHE010000258.1, forward strand.
ACAGTGTCCGGAATCATGTCCAAGATGCGTACTGTTCTTTACAACGGCGTTGATGTTGACGGTGGTAAGATCGGTCTGTACAATATCGGTATCAAGACCTCTGACGATTACGAGGATCATGGTAAGCTGGAGATAGACGAGGAAGCCTTCAACAAGATGTTTGAAGAGCATGCAGACGATATCGTTAAGCTGTTTACTGATCCTGAGCAGGGTATCATGAAGCAGATGGACGGCGTCATCGACAGTGCCGTTAAGGCAACCGGTAAGGTAGAGAACAGAGGCTCGCTTATCCGCAAGGCAGGTCTTGAGAGCGGTGCAACTGCAATCGATAATACCATCTTCAAGGAGATGGAGAGAGTGCGTGATCGTATCTATGACCTTCAGGACAGATACAGCGCACGCGAGGAGTACTGGTGGTCCGTATTTACTAATCTTGAATCTATGATGTCCGACCTTAACAGCCAGTCCGGATATATTTCATCCTACCTCGGACAGTAATATTGATAAAGGTGAGAATATATAATGGTAAATCCGTATTCCGCATATAAAAAGCAGTCTGTACAGACTATGACGCCTGTGGAGGTCGTCATCAAGATGTACAGCGAGATCGAAAAGCAGCTTGCTATCGCAGTTCATTCGATAGATGAAACCAAGGATATCAAAAAAGCTAACGATTCGCTTATCAGGGCGCAGGAGCTTCTCGGCGCCCTGAGAGGCGCACTTGATATGTCCGTTCCGATATCCAAGAACCTGGAGGAGCTGTATAAATTCTTCCAGCAAGAGGCTATGAAGGCAAACTTCAGGAAGGATGCAACGGAGATAAAGAAGATCATTCCTATGATAGCTGAGCTTCGTGATGCATTCACACAGATAAGCCAGATGACTAAGGAAGAGATCGAGGCTCAGGCGCAGGCAAACGCCAAGAAAAAATGATCCGCAAAGGGGGAGGTATTATGGCAGAGATGATCGGTAGTGCGGCAGTACTGTCTATTCTCGGTGAGATATACGAAACACTTCAGGAGTACGAAAAGCACACTGACTCTATGATAAATGCCGACCTTGAGGTATTACAGGGCGCACTGTTCAGACGAAACGAGCTTATCGACAGGCTTGAGGAGCTTAAACAGAATCTCGACAGCGTTATCGACCTTGAACAGCCCGAGGCACGTCAGCTTCTCAGGAGTCTTGTACGTGGCAGCTTTGTAAGCGTGCAGCTTGACGAGACACACAGGGAGATACAGCTTGTCCAGAAGAATATTACGATATGCAAGCAGCGTATCGTTGATAAGGATAAGGTGATATCTGGTCAGTTCCGTAATCAGCATATCGACTCCCGAAAGGAGCTTGAACAGCTTAAGCAGACTAAGCAGAAGATTGGCTACTACAATAGTGCAGTAGTCGGCAGGGCTACGGGGCAGTCGCTTAACAAGAACCTGTGATCTCCAATAGTATTACAAACCATACCGCCGAAAAGGATGCCTCCGCAGGGGGCGTTGTCGGGGTGCTGCGTTACTTGCCGCAGGCAGAGAACGTATTGCATCCGGACCAAACTAAGTCCTTGATCGGCGGTTTAATTTTTTGTGTAAATCATCAAATCACCATTTGGAAGTTGTTTGTTTTTGTGAAATCTGCACACATGAAGAACTAATCACTGGGTGTCAACCATAGGATTTGTTGTGCAGATTTAACGAAAATGGGTTTTGTTTTTAAAACTTTTGTACAACTATTGAAAAAAAGAGCATTTTATTGTATAATTATTAACAGAGGATCATTTTATATGATGGCTGTACCTTGCTGTAAAAATGGTGATGGTACTTTGTTTCTGGAAGGTGAATTCGACTAATGGATGTATATATGGCACGTCAGCCGATATTTGATACTGAAAATCGGGTATACGGCTATGAGTTGCTGTACCGCAGCAACGGACAACAGAATACATATACAGGCACAAGCGGTGACGAGTCGACGGCTGATGTTATCACTAATGCATTCTTTGGTCTGGATATCCGTGAGATAATCGGCGAGGGAAAGGCATTCATCAACTTCACCGGAAATCTTCTTAAGCGTGGTGTACCCAAGATGATATCGCCCGATCTCGTGGTGGTTGAAGTCCTTGAAAATCTCATGCTGGATGAGGACCTGATCGAGGCTTGTCAGGATCTGAAGGAGCGTGGATATACTATTGCCCTTGACGATTTCCAGTACGAGCATAATTTCAGCGAGCTTTTCCAGCTTGGAGATATCGTTAAGATAGACTTCCGCACACCGCAGAAGTCTATTGAGGAAACTGCATATATCTGCCGATACAGCAACAAGATAATGCTTGCGGAGAAGATAGAGAGTGCGGAGGAGTACGAGTACGCAAAGCGTCTTGGTTGTACCTTCACACAGGGTTTTTATTTCGCAAGACCTACTATTATGGCTAAGGAGAGCCTTGCTCCCCTCACCATGAATTTTATGCAGATAATGCAGCTTGTTTCACAGCCCGAGCCTGAGATAAGCGATATCGTGGAGGTCATATCCCGTGATACAGCTATGTGTCAGCGTTTGCTCAGGTTGATAAATTCCGTTTACTTCGGTGTTAAGAACAGAGTGTCCTCCATAAGCCAGGCACTTGTGATACTCGGTCTTGACTACCTTCGTGAGTGGGTGTACCTTATGGGTATGCAGCGTATAACTCTCAATGATAATGTGGAGGTAATGCGTCTTTCGCTTATTATGGCTAAGTTCTGCCGCAGGATAGCGCAGATGATTCCTCAGGCTGTGAGAGAGGCAGATGCGTTCTATCTTATGGGACTGTTATCAATGCTCCATAACACAGGAACACAAAATCTTGAGAAAACTCTTAGCGAGTTCCCGCTGACCGATAATATCAAAAACGGACTTATGGGCAAGGGCGGACTTTACAGTGATGTTTTTGAGCTTGCCTATAAGTATGAAAAGGGCGACTGGGAGGCAGTTGACAGAATATCCGAGACATACGGACTAAAAAGCAGTGCTATATCCGATGCTTTCCTACAGTGTGTGAAGGAGTCGGAAAGACTGCGTATGCTTTGATAAAAAGAGGTTGAAATGGCTTTTTTTCTTGATGAGATAGACAGCTGTCTGTGGGACTATCTCGCACAGACAGATAAAAAGATAGTTCTGTACGGAATGGGTGACGGTGCGGAGAAGATACAAAACGTCCTGCTTTCCATCGGCGTGCAGATAGATGACATCATGGCAAGCGATGAGTTCGTGCGTGGTCACAGCTTTCTCGGGATAAGGGTGAAGAAGCTCTCTGAGATAGAGGAGCTGTACGGCGATAACTTTATTATTCTTGTAAGCTTTGGCTCACAGTTCCCTGAGGTTATGGAGCATATCTACGCCATCGCAGAGAAACACGAGCTTTATGCGCCGAATGTTCCTGTTGTGGGCGAGGGTCTGTTTACTCTTGATTACGCAAAAGAGCATTATAACGAGATAAAGTCTGCATACGAGCTTATGGCTGACGAGCAGTCGAAAAAGGTATTTGAGAATGTTATCCGCTACAAGCTGAGCGGAAATATATCCCTGCTGCGTGAGTGCGAAAGCCCTCGTGAGGAGATGTTCGACCTGCTCAGGATAAACAGCGAGGAGATATATGTTGACCTAGGCGCATACAACGGCGACACTCTTGTGGAGTTTTTAAACGAGACCTCCATGAAGTTCAGAAAGCTGTATGCGATGGAGCCTGACCATAAAAATTACATGAAGCTTAAGCGCAGGCTGTATATGATAGGTTCTGCGTTGCTTGAGGCATATAACTGCGGCGCATGGGACTGTGAAACTACTTTGCAGTTCAGTCTGCGCGCAGGAAGAAGCTCTAAGGTATCTGCTTCGGCTACTGCCCGCACGAAAGAGGTCAAGATGATGAGCGTTGACCACATGCTTCAGGGCGGCGAGGCTACCTTCATCAAGTACGATGTGGAGGGCAGTGAGGACAAGGCTCTCGAGGGAACACGTCAGACTATCACGAAGTACCGTCCCAAGCTTAATGTGGCAGTATATCACAGAAATGAAGATATGTTTGCTATTCCGCTGAAGATAGCGGCTATGAACAGGAAGTATAAGATATATCTGAGACATCATCCCTACGTTCCGGATTGGGACACAAATATTTATTGTATCTGACAGAAACGAGGATATAAAATGAAGATAGTTATCGGAATCATACTTGTCGTGCTGCTTATCGGCGCACTGACTGCGTATCTTATTCTGATGCTGAATGCGCACCAGATGATATATTGCGGTGATATCACAAATGAGGAGGGCACTGCTGCCAGCGTTACACGAGTGTATACAACGGACCTCAGTGCGAACGAGGCTCTCTCTGAGATAGTTGCGGCGACCAACGCAGCAGAGGGCGATACGGTCTCCGTTGTGGAGATAACCGAGATACTGGCGGAGTATCAGAGCATAATCTACGCTCCCGTATTTACGGTGAACGCAAAGCAGATAGACACCTCTACCTTTGAGGTGACAGGCAGCGTATTCAATGGCATCGACGATGACGGAAATCCTACTCATAATGATTACATCTACAAGAATATGCGTCTTACTGCGGTAGTGCAGAATGGCGAGATAATTGCGGCGCAGAATGTTTATCCCGCAATTGATGAAAATGAGGATGCAGACGATACTCTTGTTGAAAGAACCAAGACTATTGACCCGATAATCACCGAGGAGAATATCAAGGCAATATATGCATTCGAGCAGTGTGACAGCTTCCGTCTTATCTTCCAGGGTACAGCGGAGCTTCCCGCTTCGATGACATTTGTGTTTACCTACGATGTTGTGGCGGAAAACCCTCTGGACTTCACAGGAATAGAGGATGGCGCTCTCGGTTTTGCGATGAATGTCGCTTACGATGAGGAGGGCATCTTCGACCCCACATACAATCTTGTAAAGACTATTACAGTCGAGCAGGATGGTTAATTGAATTACTGAAAGTCACTTTTGGGGAGCATCTCAGAAGTGACTTTTCAATATAAAGGTGCTATATTTATAGGAGCAGCAAATCAGAAATTACGGAGGGTAAGATGGAAAGATATGAACTAAACGATAATGATAAAAGGTTGATAGAAATCGGTCTTGATATATTAAAAAAGAACTTCGATGATGGGATTTATAATCACACCGTCGGGTGTGCTATCCTTTGTAAGAACGGTAATATTTATAAAGGGGTCAATTGTGATGGAATACATGGCTCATGTGCGGAGTATATCACAATGGGCATTGCCATTTCAGCAGGAGAAAGAGAGTTCGATACAATAGTAGCAGTGCATGATAAGCATATCAATTATGTTATTCCTCCATGCGGTAATTGCAGACAGATGTTATTTGAATACTGTCCTGATATTAAAGTAATCGTTAATGATGAAAACGGAAATCTTATCAAGGTAAAAGCACGGGATCTGCTGCCGTTTGCCTGGCAATCTGTAATTTGTTAATTTGTTTTGTAAAGGTGTGATATCATGGGCTGTAATCTCTGCCCAAGAATGTGCGGCGCAGACCGTGAAAGCAGCTTTGGCTTCTGCAGAATGGGAAAGAATATCAAGGCTGCAAGAGCTTCGCTCCACCATTGGGAGGAGCCTTGTATAAGCGGCACTAACGGCAGCGGAGCAGTGTTTTTCTCGGGCTGTGTGATGCGCTGCGTTTATTGTCAGAACTATCAGATAAGCGCAGAGGGCGCAGGAAAAGAGATATCCGTGCAGCGGCTTGCCGAGATATTTCTAGAATTAAAAGAGCAGGGTGCGCACAATATAAATCTTGTAAATCCCACGCACTTCGTGCCACAGATAATCGAGGCGCTGGATATAGTGCGTGATAAGCTTTATATCCCCGTGGTGTACAACACAGGCGGTTATGAGCGAGTGGAAACTCTGCGTTTGCTCTCAGGATATGTGGACATATATCTTCCTGATGTGAAGTATTTCTCTGAAGAAGCGGCAAGGCTCTCGCAGGCACCGCATTACTTTGAAACAGCCATGGCAGCGGTGGAGGAGATGCTCCGTCAGACGGGGAGACCTGTTTTCGAGGGTGAACTGCTCAAAAAAGGAACGGTGGTGCGCCACATGGTCATCCCTAATCTATACAAGGACTCCGTTGAGGTGATAAAGCGTATAGGCGAGCGTTTCGGAAAGGATATCCTGTTCAGCCTTATGAGCCAGTATACACCATTCCATAAGGCAAAGGGCGACCCGCACCTTGACCGCAGGATAACCACCTTTGAATACAGAAAAGCCCTCGACGCAGTGCTTGAAGCAGGGCTTGAGGGCTTTATGCAGGAGCGCAGCTCCGCAAAGGAGGAGTACACTCCCGACTTTGATATGAGTGGAATTTAATCTGATATTACCACGTTGTATTCACGCATCCACCTGTCGGTCTGTAAGAAATAAGCGAATATCTGAGGTACGGTCATAAGCTGGCCGTACCAGTTTTTTTGGAACGTAGCACCGCCGCTTTCGATCATTTCACGGAGCTTTCCACCGTCGACTATCTCTGTTATTCGGCAGTCGGGAGATCTCAGAAGTGCATCAAGCCGCTGTGAGAGCAGAGCCATGTAGTCGGGATTGTGGGTCTTGGGGTAGGGAGATTTCTTGCGCCAAAGCACATCCTCGGGGAGGATTTCCGTCATGGCATGCCGTACGAGTCCCTTTTCACGTCCACCAAAGGATTTCATCGCCCATGGGATATTGTATGCGTATTCCACTATACGGTAGTCACAGAAAGGAACTCTGACCTCAAGTCCGTTTGCCATGGACATTCTGTCCTTACGGTCCAGTAGAGTGGCCATAAAGTATTCGAGGTTGAGGAGGTACATCTCACGCATACGGCGCTCCTCGGTATTGTCGCTGTCAAGATAGTCTGTATGTGATATACATTCATCGTATGCCCGTCTTACAAATTCCTCTGCCTCTGCCGCAGAGGTCTTTCTTTTCATAAGTGCAGCACGTTCAGGCACAGCGGTACTCCAGGGAAATCCGTCATAGAACAATACTTCCTTTCGGTGATACCACGGGTACCCGCCGAATATCTCATACATATACACATGTTGTAATACGCTGTTTCGGATGCTTTGATGTACGCTCAGCTTATCAGATAGTAGAGGGCATCCGGTATTATTCGTCAGCCTTTGGCAGTCTGGGATATGCGACAAGATCAAAATTATCAGCTCGCTGTCCCTTGAATTTCGCACTGACTGCTTTGTTGTAAACAGCCTTTTCAAGCACCTGCTTCAAAAGCTCGTTTTTTTCGGCGGCGGTGTCAAGCTTGCCGTATATCCGCAGCAGCTCCTCGACCTTTGGAGCAAATTCTATCTTTGCACGGTGTCGCTGTTCAGCTATAACACGCTGCCCTTTAAGGTGGCTGCGTTCCGCTTCAAGTTCTGCTATATTGGCACGCAGCTCCTTGGCACGGGCAGTGAACTCCTGCACGGAATATACCTCCAGCTCTACAAGCTCGTGAGCCTTTTTGAGCTGTGTTTTCAGCTTGTCAAGCTCCTTTTCCTTGCGCTCAAGCGCAGATGCTATTGCTTCGATCTCGCTTCTTGATGGATCGAAGTCCTTTGGCTCTACACGGTATTCTTCAGCCCAATCCTGCAGTATATCCAGCACTCTTTCCTCAACGTAATGCAAAGGCGTGCTGACCATATCGCAGGAACGGGCATGACATACAAGGTAGTCGGGGCGATTACCCGAGCCCTTTCGCATGACCATTTTCCTGCCGCATTTTGCGCACACTACAAGTCCCGAAAGAGGATTTTTAACAGCACTCTTATAACCAACGGGTGCAGGCGGCTGCTCTGCGAAAAGTTCCTGTGCTTTATCCCATTGCTCACGGGGAATGATAGCCTCGTGCAATCCCTTGGAAATAATACATTCGTCATTTGTTACAGGACGGGAAATAACAACTCCCTCAGGGGTCAGCTTCTTTTTTTGCTTGCGGTAGCCCCAGCGGATAAGACCTGCGTAGGTGGGATTTATAAGTATATCACGAACTGTTTCTTTCTGCCAGTAATCATGCCTTATTGCGGAAATGGACAGCTCATTCAGGCGGCGTGCTATCGCTTGTATTCCCAGTCTTTTTCGCACGCCATCCGTTTCTGCACCGTTTATGTACCAATCATACATCAGCCGCACGACCTCTGCCTGTTCGGGCACTATCTCCATTGAATAACCCTTGTCGTTTTCAAGCTTCACGCGCTTGTAACCATAAGGCGCACGGCTGAGGCATTTCCCCTCCTTAGCGGCGGCTTCACGACCTCGCTGTAAACGGCGACGGATTGTTTTATATTCCCTGCGGCTCATGAATAAGCCAAACTCGAAATACTCCTCATCGTATTCGTCATTCGGGTCGTAGGTCTTGAGAGGCGTAATTATCAGCGTTTCGGAATATTTGAAGGTCTGTGCCACAAGTCCCTGATCCATTGTATCTCCTCTGGCAAGTCGCTCGACCTCCATAACAAGAACGCCGTTCCATTTGCGTTCTCCGACCTCAGCAAGTAGCTTCTGCATGACGGGGCGGGCAGCGATGGTCTCGCCCGAAACCACCTCCTCGTATATCTCAGTGATGGGTAGTTCGTGTTTTCTGGCATATTCAAGAAGTGCAGCACGGTGACGGGATAGGGTCTCACCCTCGCCTCTCGCCTCCGCCTCAATATCCGAGCGGGATTTTCGCAGATAGATACAATAGTTCATCTTTTTCCTTTCAAAATTAACGCTGTCAGTTGTTTCGGCTGAATTTAGGTGCTATAAGCTCGATATATTCAAGAAGTCTTCTTTTGCCCTCTTCGTCCATCTGATTATAGCAGTCAAGAATGTATTGCTCTGTGTCATTATTATTTCGATCGTCGCTAATATGCTCATCAGGTAATCTCGGAGCGTTTAAGATCAGTTGTGTAAGTCTGTTCTTGCCTTCATCCTCGCTAATCACTCCTTGAACAACAAGCGAATTGATCTTATCCACTGACAGCTCTGCAAGCCTATGTTCACCGATTGCGAATGTATCTATATCTCCGATGTCATTCTGCTGGAAGAAATGTATCTTATCATTATAGCTTTCGATTACCCAATAGAATGTGTGCGAGTGCTCACAACAGAACTCTATGGCAAATCCGTTGCTTTTTTCATCATCAAAGACGATTGTGTTTGTTCTGATGTATTTGTTGACACGGCATCCGCAACGAGGGCAGGCTATATCAGTGTTATCTACCTCGTGCGGATACAGCTTGAAGGGTATCTGTTCCATAAAAACATCTATGCCTAAGAGCCACTCGCTGTTTACCTCAAGAGCCTCTGCAATAACGGCAAGTCTATCAGATTTAGGCTTAAAAACTCCTGACATATACTGGCTCATTGCGGATTTCGGGATATCAGTCAGTTGACAAAGCTCGTTCTGAGAAATATTACGCATTTTCATAGCTTTTTTTAACCGTTGATTAAATTTTTCCATTGTTTGACACCTACCTTTTATTATATTATACAATATGTTACTATAAAAATCAATATATTTGGCGTAAAAAGTTTAGAATTTTCTGAATTGTCACTTGACAAAAGAGCAGGATAGTGGTATAATTCAGTTTAGATAATTCTAAACTTAATTTTCTTTAAGTAAGACTATATAACAAATGCAGAAACATTTTACAAAATGAGTATCTGCATTATTTTTAAAATTCTAGGTTTAGATATATCTAAACAAACAAAAAGGAAAAAGGACAAATTGTACGGCATAGACTATTACAGGGGGTGTTTTTATGAAAAAAAGAGGCATTCAGCCACTTGATGAACCGCATATCGTTCAAGTGATATATGATAAAGACGGACGACGTATCGGTGCTATTGCAGATAATTATGTTGTGAAAACAAAGGCAGAGGTTGATCAGATACTTGACAATATCGCACGTATTTACGGTGATCATCTTCGCAGAAAAGCAGAGCGAGAATATTCACAAGCACATTTCATTGAAGAAAAGCAAGAGGAACTTGAAATTTGATCCCTCTGAAAGTATGGTTGACCGATTTTTGAGGGTTACAGAATATACATAAAAGTACGGTAGATAATGTTAAATATACAGATGACTTGTAGTGCCGCAGCTATGTGGCACTGCTTTTTTATAAGGAATATTGTAAATAACAACGCATCGTTTTTGATTCATCAAGGTAAGCAGTGCACCACTAGCAACGCCTTTGGCGGTGCGATGTCAGGTAGTATGGCTTCACCATACTATTCCTGCTTATATACTATACAGACGGGAACAGGCATATAGGGTTGAGGGCTTATA
>JAFSHE010000259.1 GCA_017440445.1 Oscillospiraceae bacterium
AAAACTGCGGACTATATCATAGATATGGGACCCGAGGGAGGCGACAAGGGCGGCACCGTGATAGCAAAAGGCACCCCCGAGGAGGTTGCTGCAAACGGGCAGTCATATACGGGATATTATCTCAAAAAGCTGCTGTGATGCTTCGGAATGGAGATAGCATGTTTGACATAATTCAAGAGCTTGACTGGAATATCCTTTACTTTATACAAACGGAGCTTCGCAGCGCCGCCATGGACGCTGTAATGAAGCTGATAAGCCTTGCGGGAAACGCAGGGATAATATTCTTCCTCACTGCGGGAGTGCTGCTGATATTCCGCAGCTACCGCCGCTGCGGGGTGAATATCCTGCTTGCCATGGCTGCGGGAGCGGTGCTTGCAAACCTCATAATGAAGCCGCTTATCGCCCGTGACCGCCCCTGCTGGCTGGATGAGAGCATTCAGCTGCTGGTGGCGCAGCCGCATGATCATTCGTTCCCCTCGGGGCATACGCTGCATGCGTTTCTGGTGGCTACGGTGATATTCCTCTACGACAAGCGGATTGGTATACCTGCGCTGATTGTTGCGGCGGTGATGGGCTTTTCGAGAATTTACCTGTTCGTGCATTTCCCCTCGGATGTGATATGCGGTGCGCTGATAGGAGCGGCTGTCGCAGTGGGATGCTACTTCCTGCTGAAGGCGCTGACGAAGAAATTTCCGAGGCTTTCCGAGCTGCTGCCCGACAGAAATTCCGTGCGGGAATAAACCGCAGCTATCTGCGCATAATATCTCCGAAAAAACTTTTTTCGGAGGTACACTATGACCGACAAGAACGGACTTAAGATAACCGCACGTGACAGGGTGCTGCGTGCATGGCAGAATTCTACAGAGCTTGTACGTGACTACCAGTCCTACGCAGGTGAAACGGCAGACAGCACGCAGCTTTCAGCCATGTTCAGCAGATACGCAGAGGACGAGGCGGTACACGCAGCGGAGCTGCTTAAGATACTCCACGAGTACGACAAATAAAAAAATATCCCCGAAAGGTATTACCTTTCGGGGATGCGTTTTATTAAAGCTTAACGGGCTTGATGTGCCATATCTCCTCTGCGTACTGTGCGATGGTACGGTCGGAGCTGAACTTGCCTGCGCTGCATACGTTTATCCAGCACTTCTTCGCAAATGCGAGGGAGTCCTTGTAATCTGCGTTGGACTTCAGCTTTGCCTTAACATAGCTGTCAAGGTCGCCGAGCAGGTAGTAGTTATCGGGCTTGTGCCAGCTTGCACCCTCCATCAGGGAGAAGTACAGCTCTCTGAACACCTTGTTTCCACCGTCGGAAACTGTGCCGTCGATAAGTGCGTCAAGCACTCTCTTTATCTTTGCGTCGCTCTCGCTTACGCTGCGGGGGTCGTACTCGGGGAGTATCTTTTCAAGCTCCTCGACACGTGCGCCGAAGATGTAGTTGTTCTCCTCGCCTGCTTCCTCCACTATCTCAACGTTAGCGCCGTCCATAGTGCCGAGGGTAACTGCGCCGTTGAGCATCAGCTTCATGTTGCCTGTACCCGAAGCCTCAGTACCTGCGGTGGATATCTGCTCCGAAACATCGCATGCAGCAACCAGCTTTTCAGCGTAGGAAACACGGTAGTTGCTGATGAATACCACCTGGATAAGGTCCTTTGTATCGGGGTCGGAGTTTACTATCTTAGCTATCTCGTTGATGAACTTGATTATTCCCTTTGCACGATAGTAGCCGGGAGCTGCCTTCGCACCGAAGATGAACACTGTGGGAGTGAAGTCCTTCACGTTGCCGTCCTTTATCTCGTAGTAGAGGTACAGGATGGACAGCGCATTGAGAAGCTGACGCTTGTACTCATGGAGTCGCTTTATCTGGATATCGAAGATAGCGTCGGGGTTTATCTTGATGCCCTCGCACTTTTCGATGTATTCGGCAAGCTGTACCTTCTTCTCGTGCTTGATGTCCATAAAGCGGCGCAGAACCTTTTCGTCCTCTGCGTACTTCTTAAGCTCCTTGAGCTTGTCGAGGTCGGTTATCCACTCGTCGCTGCCGAGAAGCTCGGTAAGCAGTGCGGAAAGCTCCTTGTTGCACAGTGCAAGCCATCTTCTCTGGGTGATACCGTTAGTCTTGTTCTGGAAACGCTCGGGATATACCTCGTACCACTCCTTGAGTACGGTGGTCTTAAGCAGGTCGGAGTGTATCTGCGCAACGCCGTTCACGTAAGAGGAGCCGAACATCGCAATATTCGCCATGTGAACAGTTCCGCCGTTTATCAGCTTCATAACGTTCTTCTTGTCGGGTGCCACTTTCTTTCTGAACATCTCTGACTCGAACTTCTCGTTCAGCATGATGATAACAGCGTAAACATCAGGAACTACCTCCTCGATAAGGTTAGCCTCCCACTTTTCAAGCGCCTCGGGCATGATGGTGTGGTTTGTATATGCGAATACCTTCTGTGCCATCTCGAAAGCCTTGTCGAAGGTGTAGCCCTCCTCACGGATAAGCACACGGATGAACTCAGGCAGTGCGATAACGGGGTGTGTATCGTTCATCTGGATGGAGTTGTATTCAGCGAAGCTGTCAAGGCTGCCGAAGATAGCCTTGTGCTTTCTGATAAGGTCAGCCACTGCCGCAGCACTGAAGAAATACTCCTGACGAAGTCTGAGCTTTTTGCCCTCTCTTGTTTCATCGTTAGGGTACAGCACACGGGAGATATCCTCTGCGTAGCGCTTAGCCTCGCTTGCCTCGGAGAAGCTGCCACGGTTGAACAGGTCGAAATCGAATTCCTCCACAGCCTCAGCCTGCCACAGGCGCAGTGTGCCGACATTCTCGGTGCCGTAGCCGATAACGGGATAGTCGTAGGGAACAGCGTTCACCTCTCCGTCGCCGTAGCGGATGACTACTGTATCACGCTCGCAGCGGATGCTCCAGGGGTCGCCGTACTTCTGCCAGTTGTCGGCGGTCTCTGTCTGGAAGCCGTCCTTTATGCCCTGCTTGAAAAGACCGTACTTGTAGCGGATGCCGTAGCCGTCAAGGGGCAGGTCTAAGGTCGCCGCACTGTCGAGGAAGCACGCAGCAAGTCTGCCAAGACCGCCGTTACCGAGAGCTGCGTCCTCTATCTCCTCCATATCGGAGAGCTTAGCGCCAAGCTCGGAGAGAGCGCTGTCTGCGTCCTCCAGAAGTCCCAGGCACAGCAGGTTGTTGTACACTGCACGTCCTACAAGGAATTCCATGGACAGGTAGCTTGCCTTTCTTGCCTTGTCGTGGGCAGCCTTGCTCTTGTCCCATACGGGGGCAAGCTCCTCCATCACAACGGAGGAGAGTACGTTGTGCAGCTGCTCGGGAGTGCACGCAGAGGGTGCACAGCGGTATTCCTTCTCGGATGCCGCAGAGAGCTTTGCTTTAAGGTCGTTTATCTTCATGTGATACTCCTTCCCGCTCTGAGAGCGGATAAAATTCATAAATACACATCTAGTATACCACATTCTGCCCGATTTAGCAATACTCAGCGTTTTTTTTCATGCACATCATTCGCAGAGAAAATGTGCAGGGGCGAACATTGTTCGCCCCTGTTGTTATTTATACAAGCGTTTTCAGGAATTCAAGAAGCTTTTCTGCTTTATCATCGGACAGACAGCGGAAACATTCCACAAGCGTTCTTTCCTTTTCGCTGAGATATGAAGCATCGCCGTTTTCGTTTAAAAACTCGGGCAGAGAATATCCAAGCGGCTCAGATAATTTATACAGAGTATCCAACGAGGGATTTTTGTCGCCACGTTCCAAATCACGTATATGCGTTTCGGACACACCCGACAACTGAGAAAGCTTATAAACGCTTATGTTCTTTGCTGTGCGGACATTCTTTAAACGCTGTGAAATATCCATGCGGCTCATCCCCTTTCCTGTATCTAGCTAATATTATAGTATAATTCAACGCAAAAATTAAGCTATCAAAAGCGTTGACAATACGAAGATATAGCGTTATAATTATTTTGGGTGATGAGATGAACATATATACCGTCAGCTTTTTCGGTCACAGAAAGCTGTCCGACACAGCCGAAACGGAAAAGTGCCTTGAAAGCCTTGTGAGCGGGCTTATCCGTTCCAAGGAATACGTTG
>JAFSHE010000260.1 GCA_017440445.1 Oscillospiraceae bacterium
GACCCTCAAGCTTCTGGGAGTCGCTTACAGGACCGAGGGTAGCGATAGTCATTACCTGTGTCTGGCCTCTTGTGAACAGACCGGAGCCGTGTACTCTGGGGAGTACGCCAACCTCAGCAGCCAGAGGACGGATCTCGTCCATTCTTCTGCCGTCTACACGCTTACCCTCGTCCAGCAGCCAGCGGCGTACAACGAACTTCTGCAGCTTGTAGATGCACTCGTCGATCATAGCGATCTTCTCGGGATATACCTCGTCAAACTTAGCGTGGATATCGTCAACGATGGGAGCAAGGCGCTCCTCACGGATGTTCTTGTCGTCTGTATCGAGAGCGTACTTAACACGGTCGATAGCAAACTCGGAGATAGCGTCGAACATGTCGTGGTCTACCTCCTGGCTCTCGAATGCAAACTTGGGCTTGCCGATCTGAGCCTGGATGTCCTTGATAAAGGGAATGAGAGACTTTGTGATCTCCTCGTGACCTGCGCTGATAGCCTCGATCATCTTCTCATCGGGAACCTCGTTAGCGCCTGCCTCGATCATAACTACCTTCTTCTCGGAGGAAGCTACTGTCAGTGTCAGGTCTGTCTTTGCTCTCTGCTCAAGAGTGGGCATCAGAACGATCTCGCCGTCAACAAGGCCAACAGAGATACCGCCGATAGGACCGTTCCAGGGAATATCAGAGATGGAAACAGCAATGGACGCACCGATCATACCGAGGATCTCGGGGGATGCATCGGGATCAACCGCCAGAACTGTCATTGTGATAGCAACGTCATTTCTCATGTCCTTGGGGAACAGAGGACGCATAGGACGGTCAACCACACGGGAGGTCAGTATAGCCTTCTCGGAGGGACGACCCTCTCTCTTAAGGAAGCCGCCGGGGATCTTACCTACGGAGTAAAGTCTTTCCTCATAATCAAAAGCAAGAGGGAAGAAATCAACACCGTCACGGGGCTTAGCGGAAGCTGTTACGTTTACCATAACAACGGTCTCGCCATACTTTACCCAGCAGCTGCCGTTTGCAAGTCCGCAGACCTTACCTGTCTCAACGGTGAGCTCTCTGCCTGCGAACATGGTCTTGAATACCTTGTAGTTTTCAAACATTGTTTTCTTTTCCTTTCATTTTTTAATCTGAAAGGTGCGCAGCTTTAGCAATAAGCTCAGCGTCCGTTTGCACAAACGCTCAGTTTAATGCTAACCTCTGCGTACCTTTAATGCACCTGTGACACGAAGTAATTTAAAAGGGCAGAACTGTTCTTCAGCCCAGTGCTGCCCCTTTATTACCTTTGTACGTGCGTACCCGCAATTACTTACGGATACCCAGCTTAGCAATGATAGCTCTGTAACGCTCGATGTCCTTCTTCTGGAGGTAGTTGAGCAGATTTCTTCTGCGACCTACCATCTTCAGAAGACCACGACGGGAGTGGTGATCCTTCTGGTGAACCTTGATGTGCTCGGTCAGGTCGTTGATTCTCTTTGTGAGGATAGCGATCTGTACCTCAGGGGAACCTGTGTCGTTAGCGGACAGGCGGTTAGCCTCGATTACTGCTGTTTTTTCTTCTTTTCTTAACATGATAACACCTCATAAAATTTTTATTCCGTTATCATAGCAGCGGGACAGGTGTTTATCCGCACTCCATGAAAACGGTATGGTTATGCTTTTTCGCATAACACAAGTATTATATCACAAAAAAAACGTTTTGTAAAGAGGTTTAAGCGAAATATTTCATTAATTTTAAACATTTTTATCCGATAAGGGTGCTGCTCCACACCGATATCAGTGCGTCATATACTCCGTGGGCTATTATCAGCGACAGCAGCGAGCAATACTTTATCTTTGCACGACAGAGATACCATATCCCGCCAAGTACGGAGGTTATCAGCACCTGCACGATATTTCCGCCGAAGATATGGAAAAATCCGAACAGCAACGAGGAGACCACACCCGCAAGCAGCTCTGAATTCTTCAGCTGCTTCAGCTTATGCGGGATATAACCACGGAAGATGACCTCCTCAACAAGACCGACTGCCGCTATACAGTACACGAAATCGTACAGGAACTGCCACCACTCGGTGTAGCGTCTGCCGTTGTCCACCCAGTCCCCCACACCGAAAAGGATAGGTGCAAGCGTCAGCACCAGTGACATCACTACACCTATACATACTCCGACAGCTATCTGTATTCCGAGGTTTTCCCTGCTGAAACCGATATCGGCAGGCTTCGTCTTAGATACAGCCATAAGAACTATCGGGGCAGCGAGGATAGCCCAGTACATCACGAGCATCATAAGCATACGCACGCTGAGAGGCAGGCTCATCAGCACATAGCTGTTGAAGCACACCACACCGAACAATGCTCCCCATACGCCCGCTACGCATATCAGCAGACTGATAAGCGCATTTCTTCTTTTTACTTCCATGACTATCTCCTTATATACCCGTTACTATCTTCTTAAACAGCTCCGCCGCCCACTTCAGAAAGCTCGGAGCATGCTCCGTTATAAGCGCAGCGACCGTTTCACGCTGCTCATACGAAAGCGCTCCGACATGCTGAAAGACAGTGCCTGCCGCCTCCTCGTCGCCTATGGCTATCTGAGCCTGCGCCGCTGCACCGTATGCTCCGTACACCGCAGAGGATGCCGCACCGACAGAGTACATTCCCACTGCCGCACCGCCAAAGCTGAAAAGACCTATCGCAACTGCACCGAAAGCCAGCGCTCCGAGTGCAATCGCTCCTCCTGCCACCAGTCCCAACGCAAGGGTGCCCATCGCAAGCAGCCCCAGTGACAAAACGCCGAAGGACAGCACGCCCATGGAAAGCAGCCCGCAGGAGCATATTCCCCTCGCTACCAGTCCAAGTGCGAAAATTCCCGTTGCACAGCGTCCGAGACCGATATTCACATGCCACAGCGGAATTCCACGGACAGTGACCCTGCTTTTACGCTCATAATACACCTCATATAGGTTGAAGGAATGAGCAAGGTTTCCCTGTGTGCGCTCCTCCTGTGGTGCTTTTTCCTCCTGAAGCTCATCCTCTTTAAGAAGATAATCAACAGTGCAGCCATACAGCCTGCTTATCTTTATAAGCTTTTCCGTTTCGGGGAAAGCAATATCGCTCTCCCATCTGCTTATCGCCTGACGTGAAACTCCAAGCAGCTCCGCAAGCTGCTCCTGTGTATAATTATTCTGCTTTCGCAGCATCGATAGCTTTTCACCTGTTGTCATCATAAAACCTCCTGTTTTTTCTGTCTTTATTGTAGCATCATAACGGAAAAAAAGCAATAAATTTCAGATATCATTATGTAAAGTTCAGGTTGCATCCGCTTAACCATGCGGTTTAGCGGGGTTTGTCCGTTTTCCCGTACTTAAAGCGGTACGATACAAAAAAACTCAGACGTGATATACTTTGTCCTGTAACATAATCTGCCGATACTCCGCATAAAATTGAGAAAAAAGGAAACGTCCAACATATCAGCTTTTATTGGGGGTGCAATCAGCATTGAAAGCAAAAACAAACACAATTGAGGAAAATAATCAGGAAAGATGTGTCATACTCGGACATTACATAGTTGAAAACAACGCCACTGTGCGCAGCACAGCAAAGCAATTCGGAATAAGCAAAAGCACAGTGCATCAGGATATCACATCCAAGCTTGAGCATGTAAACAGGCAGCTCCACGACGAGGTCAAGCAGGTGCTCGACCGTAACAAGCAGGAGCGTCACCTCCGTGGCGGGCAGGCAACAAAAGAGAAATACGCAGCTATCTCGGAGCGCAGGAGCGCAAAAAAGACCCAGTTATAAAAGTGCAAACAAAACAAAAACGCTCCCGATATCGGGAGCGTCTTTTTTATTCAGTTAATCTGAATTACTTTCTCTTCTTGGAGAGGAGAACAGCGCCGCCTGCTACGATAGCAAGACCTGCAACTGCTGCAACACCCTCAACACCTGTGTCAGGAGAACCCTTACCAGCGTCGGGAGTAGCTGTGGAACCTGTATCCTCAGTAGCGGAACCAGCACCGAGACCGTTTACTGTGAACTCAACAGCAAGGGAGTCTGTGGGGTATGCGCCGGAGTAGGAGAGAGCCTCTGTGTTCCAAACGTTGATAACGTTGATCTTGAGGTACTCTGTACCCTCACAAGCAGCAACATCCTGAGTAGCAACTACTGTACCATCGATGATGAGCTTGATGTCTGTAACTGTGATATCGTCAGAAACAGGGATATCTGTGCTTACGCCAACCAGATTGAATGCTGTACAGCCGTCAACAGACCAGTCATAGCCGTCCATGGATACTGTGTATGTACCATCGCCGTCGATTGTGCAGTCTGTGTAGTTAGCATCCAGAACATAACCGTTGATGTCCCAGTCAAAGTTGTCAGCGTAGTCAGGATATGTCTCCTCGGGAGCGTCGCCGGAACCCCAAACGATAGCGCTGTTGAAGTAGGGTGTACCTGCACCGTAGGAAGGCTCGTTCCAGTCGTTACGGAAAGAGTAAGCAGAGGACTGCCAGTTGATGTAGCCGTTGTATGCGCCGGCTGTTGCTGCTACTGCGGAAGTAGCTGCTACTGCTGCTACTGCAGCTGCAAGAAGCTTTGTAACCTTCATTGTAAAAACCTCCATAATAAAATAAAATGAAATGTTAAATTAGCGCATAGATATACATGCACTATTACAGTTATAATTATATTACTTTCTGTTAACAAAATCAAGCTGTAATTATAAACAAATATGTTGACCCATTTTCATCCATTTGCACAAAATGACATTTAAGAAAATGAATTTCTTGACAAAAAACGCAAAATCAATGCTTATTAATAAGGTTACGACCATAATCCTGTGTTTCTCGCTCTTTCTTGACAAAGCATTGGCATGTATGATAAAATATCAGCGTTGATCTTATTTTGGGCATTCTCACACACTTCGGAGTGCGTAACAGGGAGGCGATTTCATGGACAAGCTAAGCGTGCTGAAGCAATATTTCGGTCACAGTGCGTTCAGATACGGACAGGGCGAGATAATCGACCGTATCCTTGCGGGTCAGGACTGCCTCGGTGTAATGCCCACAGGCGCAGGAAAATCCATGTGCTATCAGATACCCGCCATCATGTCGGAGTGTACATCCATCTTCATTTCCCCGCTTATCTCACTGATGAAGGATCAGGTAGAGGCTCTCTGCCAGTCGGGCGTGAGTGCTGCATTCATCAACAGCTCCCTCACCCCGCACGAATACTACTCCGTGCTGAGGGCTGTATCTCTAGGCGGAATAAAGCTGCTGTATGTGGCTCCCGAGCGCCTTACCGCAGAGGATTTCCTCGGTCTGTGCAGGAGCATAAAAATCCCACTGGTAGCTGTGGATGAGGCGCACTGCGTTTCTCACTGGGGACAGGACTTTCGTCCCAGCTATCTTAAGATAACAGAGTTTATTTCCGCACTTCCTAAACGGCCTGTACTTGCGGCATTCACCGCAACAGCTACCTCGGTAGTCAAGAAGGATATCGTTGATATTCTCCGACTTAACGACCCTTATCGTATAACCACAGGATTTGACAGGGAAAATCTGTACTTCGAGGTCAGAAGCCCTCAATTCTCCCAGAAGGACGGCGAGCTGCTCAGCATAGTGCGCCAGTCTGCGGGGCGCAGCACGATAGTCTACTGCTCCACACGAAAAAACGTGGAATATGTAAGTAATTTTCTGAACATGAACGGCTGCAAGGCGGCACGCTATCATGCGGGACTTCCCGATGAGGAGCGCCGCCGTGCGCAGGAGGACTTCATCTACGACAGGGTGAATATAATCGTGGCGACAAACGCCTTTGGAATGGGCATCGACAAATCCGATGTTTCGCTTGTGGTACACTACAACATGCCCAAGGACGTTGAAAGCTACTATCAGGAGGCGGGACGTGCAGGCCGTGACGGAAGCCCTGCCCGCTGCATACTTCTGTACAGCAAGTCGGATGTGCGCACAAATCAGTTTCTTATCGAGCACAGCCACGAGGAGAGCGGGCTGTCTGAAACAGAGCTTGAAACGCTCCGTGAGCGTGACCGTGAGCGCCTGAAGCAGATGACATTTTACTGCACCACCTCACGCTGTCTGAGGGAATTCATACTGCGGTACTTCGGGGAGCGCACAGGAGATTTCTGCGGAAACTGCAGCTGCTGCAACAAGAACTTCGACACCGAGGATATCACCATCCCCGCACAGAAGCTGATATCCTGCGTTTTCCGCATGAAACAGAGGAACATCCTTGGCTCCAAACAGCTTATCTGCGATATCCTTTCGGGTAATAAAACGGAGCATATCACTTCCCTCGGACTGGAAACGCTGTCCACCTTCGGAATAATGGCGGATACTCCCCCGCAGCGCATCTCCGAGATAGCTGACTACCTTATACAGAGCGAGTACATAGACGAAAACGAGCAAGGCGAATGTATCCTCACCGAGCGTGCAGAGGAGTTTATAAGATCCCGCCGCAGCATGCTGATGAAGCGACCGAAAAAGCTTTCCGACCCGCTTACAACGCCCGCCGTTGCAGTCGCACAGGGCGAGGAGGACACCGAGCTTATGGAGCGCCTGAAGGCTCTGCGCAAGAAGCTTGCTGCAACTTTGGGAGTTCCTGCATACGTGGTATTCACGGACGCCTCTCTGCGGGAGATGAGCGTGAAGCTGCCGCTCACCACCCACGAGTTTATGAATATCTCGGGCGTTGGCAGCCGCAAGGCAGAGCGCTACGGAAAGCAGTTCGCAGAGGTCATCACCGCATACAAGAAGGAAAAAGGTCTGTAATTAATTAGGAATGAGGAGTGAGGAATTAGGAATTGTGGTGTCGGCTGACACCGACATATCTGAAAACGGCTACGCCGTAACGTCGCACAGGTTTTCCTGTAAATTCCTCATTTGCAGCGAAGCCGCTTTTTAATTCATCCGACGAAGTCTGATACATTAATTCCTCACTCCTCATTCCTAATTCCTCATTAATTTGACGAGCGTTCCGCTCGTCAAATTAATTGTTTACCGCATAACAAAACACGCTGCCACAAACGTGACAGCGTGAAATTGTTTATGATGTTTTCATCCTAAAGGAGATTACTTTCTCTTTCTGGAAACGAGAACTGCACCTGCAGCTACAACTGCAAGACCTGCAACAGCAGCGATACCCTCAACACCTGTGTCAGGAGAGCCCTTGCCAGCGTCAGTAGCAGGAGCGTCAGTTGCGGGAGCGTCTGTGGAAGGAGCCTCAGCGGAAAGGCCGGACAGTGTGAATGTTACTGTCAGCTGGTTCTCACCGTCGAATACCAGTGTGGAAGGATCGATAGGAGATACAGAAGCGTCATAAGACTCGCTTACTGCTGTGGGGCCGTACTTGTTGAAGATCTCAATTCTTACGTTGCCCTTGCCCTCGATATCACCGATCTTGAGCTTAGCGTTGTCAACATCAAATGTTGTGTCGCCGGATGTAACTGTTACATCAGAAACTACCAGGCTGCCTGTGTCGTACTTAGCAACCTCGTCTGTGCCGTCGATACCGAGATCAGCGCCGAGACCAGCGATGTCAACTACGAATACGGAGATACCAGCACCGCCGATACCCTCCATCTCAGCTGTGTCGGGGTTCTCCATCTCACAGTTTGTTGTGATGGAGTATGTACCGTCACCGTTTACCTCAACGGATGTTGCCCAGTCCTGAGCTGTCCATGTCTCGTCTGCATAACCGATTGTTGCTGTGTAAGCGGAAGCGGAGATAGCCATAGCTGCAGCAGCAACTGTTGCAGCAGCTGCTGCAAAGATGTTTCTTAACTTCATGTTAAAATTCCTCCAAATAAATTCAAATCAGCACAGAGTATCCCCTGCACAATATTTGTTATTAATATTTTAAACCAACATACAGTTTTTTTCAATTGTATTTTTTAACAAATTTAATCGTTTCCACAAAATGATTTTTATACAATCACAACAATTAAGGTGACTTTTTATAAGCTGATCGTTGTAAAAAAACTATTGCCTTATACCTTTTTGTTCTTGCGGACATTGGGGTTATCCTCAGGCTCACGCATTATCGCATCAAAAAGGCGCTGTGTCTTGTTGCTTTTAGGTGCACGCTTCTTCTCCTTAAGCATCTCAAGCTCCTCATCGGTCACTGCATCGGAGAAAAGATTACGCTCCTCTGTCCAGATACCACTGGGAACATTCTCCTCTGTGACCACATCAGGGATGACACGCTCCGCAGAAACAGGCTCCGCCCTGCTTTCGTCAGCCTTCTTCGGCTCGGAGTTCTTTCTTGCTCTGCGCTTTACAGGCTTTTCGACAGGTGCAGGCTCAGCGACAGGCTCGTAAGAAGTCGGCTGCTCATAAACTGCCTCTGTTACGCTATTCTGAACGGGTGCGCTTACCTCGTCACGTGTGAAATAGTTATAATCCTCACTGGCGGGAGCGGTACGCTCTGCCCTTGATGCGCTTTCCTGTGCAGGTGCGGCTACCTCATCCCGAACGAAGTAGTTATACTCCTCACTAGCGGGAGCGGTGCGCTCTACACTCGGTGCGCTCTCCTGTGCAGGTGCGACAGGCTCAGAAGATCTTTCCACCGCATCGAATATGCTGCCCACGTCCCTGAAATGCTCCTCTGCGGTGCGCTTCTCAATGCTGGCTGCAGTGACAACAGGCGCACCCGA
Source organism: Oscillospiraceae bacterium (assembly GCA_017440445.1). The sequence goes on from JAFSHE010000260.1 coordinate 8,674, forward strand.
TATCCTGCCGTAAGCCGAGATAGCCGCCGCATTCTTGCGGATGACCTTAGGCCTAGGTGCAGGCTGCTCCTTAGGAGCGGATGTTTCCTCGTGAACAAGTGCTTCCCTGAGAACCGATGTTTCCTCTGGAGCGGGCATTTCTGCAGGAGCAGAAGCCTCGCTGCGGGAAGTCTGAACCTCTGCCGAATCACGTTCAAGATCGAACATGTTTCCGAAATTCTCCAACGAATCACCGCTGTCATAGCTGATACCACCAAACACCTCAAAGGCACGCTCCTGCCGCTTTGCAGCTTCCTTGCTCTCCTCAAGCCTGATAAGCTCCTTAAGCTTCTCGCTTACACGTGCGATATCGAACTCCTGCTGCTCAGGCCGAGGCTGAGGTACAGTACGCTGCTCCGAGAAGCCCCTGTCAAAGCTGCTGTAAGTGTAACGCTCCTCCGTCTGCGGTGCAGGCGCAGTGCCGGGAACAGGCTCGGTCTGCCCGAAGGGAGTAAACCCTCCGCCCTGCGGCGCACTATGCTGCTCCGCAGATCTGTCTGCCCTTATGATATGCGCCATAGGCGCATTTTCTCTTGATTTCTGACGCTGAACAGTAGGCGATGTGAAGAACGACCCTCTCTGCTGTGATGTCTGCTCCTCATCCTCGTCATACTCCTCAACGGCGGGCTTTACGGGCTGCTGCGCCTGAAGCTCACTTCTGTCGATACGCTGCGGGATGAAAGGCTTGACTACCCGCTCCCTTTCACGGAACAGCTCAGGCTCCTTTTTCGGCACCTCAA
>JAFSHE010000261.1 GCA_017440445.1 Oscillospiraceae bacterium
AGAGGGCGAGATACTTGGCGCAAACGATAAGATACTCGCACTGGAGCAGGCTGTATTCTCAGAGATACGCAGCTATATCGCAACACGGCTTGAGGCGATACAGAATACCGCAGCAGCCGTATCGGAGACGGATGTGCTGTGCAGCTTCGCCTCTGTTTCGATAGAAAACAACTACGCAAAGCCTGAGATGACCCTCGACAGCGTTATCGATATAAAGGGAGGACGTCATCCTGTTATCGAGAAGATGCTGAAGGACAGACCCTTCACACCAAACGATACATACCTTGACCTTAACGACAGCCGACTTATCATCATAACAGGACCAAATATGTCGGGTAAATCCACCTTCATGCGACAGACGGCGATAATCGTGCTTATGGCGCAGATAGGCTGCTTTGTACCTGCTAGATACGCAAGGATAGGCGTGGTGGATAAGATATTCACCCGTGTGGGAGCGTCAGACGATCTGACCAGCGGACAGTCCACCTTTATGGTGGAGATGAACGAGGTTGCGGATATCCTCAAAAACGCAACCAAAAACAGCCTTGTTATCCTTGACGAGATAGGACGAGGCACCTCAACCTTTGACGGAATTTCTATTGCAAAGGCGGTGGCGGAGTACATCAGCGGCAAGAATATCGGCTGCAAGACTCTGTTTGCGACTCATTATCACGAGCTTATCGCCATGGAGAAGGAATACAGCGGCATACGTAATTTCAGCGTTGCTGTATCCAAGCGTGGCGACGATATAAAATTCCTGCACAAGATAGTGGAGGGCGGTACGGACGACAGCTACGGCATAGAGGTGGCAAAGCTTGCAGGACTTCCGCAGAAGGTCATCAATCGTGCAAAGCAGGAGCTTAAGGGGCTTGAGGTGCTGGGCAAGACAAAGCTTGCCGAGACCCTTGAAAAGACCTCGGATAATCAGTTCAGCTTTGCAGCGATAAACGAGCAGAATGCTATCGCAAGACTTCGTGGTGCGGATATAAACTCCATGAGTCCCATGGACGCCCTGCTGTTTGTGAAGGATTTAAAGGATTCACTGTAATTCCGTAGAGAGGGAGATCATGACAAAGAAAAAGCGTATCGTTGCCATTTTAGCGGCGGTCTGTGCGGTGGCTGTGGCAGTTGTGATATTCTGCGGCTTCCGTTATAAGGAGCTGTCCGATACACTTTCTGAAACAGATCATATCGTGATGTGCAGCCGTGAGGAGGAAACGGAAAACATACGAATGTATATCCAGCCCGATGAGTGGGATATCTATCCGTTTGAATGGCTGGTATCTTATAAGTATCAGCTTAATTATATGGTTTACTGCACGGTGGTAATGAAGGACGGTACTGAATACGAGGCGTATTATTATCCTTATGACGACGCATTCAGCTTATTCGGAAAAGATGGCTTCTATGCGGCAAAGCATACTACTGTATTCAAGAAATATTAGAACGGAGAAACAATGCCAAAGATAAATCTGCTTGATAAAAGCGTATACGAGCTTATCGCAGCGGGCGAGGTGATAGAACGCCCAAGCTCGGTGATAAAGGAGCTTGCGGAGAACTCCATCGATGCGGGTGCAAGGACGATAACCGTTGAGATAAAGCGTGGCGGAATATCCTACATCCGTGTTACGGATGACGGCTGCGGCATAGCCTACGAGGACATGCCCTCTGCTTTCCTGCGCCATGCGACCAGTAAGGTGTTCACTGCGGATGACCTTGAGAGCATAAATACCCTCGGCTTCCGTGGCGAGGCGCTTGCTTCCGTCTGCGCAGTGGGTCGTGTGGAGTGTATCTCAAAGCAGGAGCATGAGCAGCTTGGCTCGGTCTACCGAATTGAGGGCGGCGAACCCGCCGAGTACGACAGGACGGGCTGCGCCGATGGAACGACCATAATCATCCGTGACCTGTTCTTCAACACTCCCGCAAGGCTCAAGTTCCTGAAAAAGGACGTTACCGAGGGCAATTACTGCGCTTCTGTGATAGAAAAGCTGGCGCTTTCTCACCCGAATATATCGTTCCGTTTTATCCGTGACGGCAAGCAGACGCTGCTCACTCCAGGCGACGGAGAATATTACAGCGCAGTGTACGCCGTATTCGGAAAGCAGTTTGCCGCGGGACTTATCCCTGTCGAGAATATCTATCGTGATACATCGGTGACGGGATATGTTTCCTCTCCGCTTTTTACACGTGCAAATCGTACCATGCAGCATTTCTTCGTAAACGGCAGAAGTGTACGCAGTCCGCTTTGCTGTGCGGCGCTTGAGGAGGCGTTCAGAAACACCATCATGGTGGGAAAATTTCCGTCCTGCGTGCTGAGTGTAAACACCGACCCCGCAAAGGTGGATGCTAATATCCATCCCACAAAGACGGAGGTGCGCTTCACGGAGGAAAAGACCGTGTTCGACGCAGTGTATTTCGCAGTTAAGAACGCACTTCTCGGTTATGACGAGAGCCGTGAGATAAAGCTGCCGACAGTCCCCGCTCCCGCACAGACGGAGGAGCCAAAGCATGACAGCGCTCCTGTGGCGGAAAGACCTGTTCAAACAGCACCGCCTGAGAAAAAGTCACAGCCTGCGCAGTACGAGCCTAAAACTGTTCCGATGCCTGCTCCGCAGCCTGTTGTTGTGCAGCCGCAGACGACATCAGAGCCGCCGAAATTCGCTCTCAGACAGGAAAAGCCCTTTGAGATGAGAGCAGAGCCTGTAAAGGCAGTTCAGCAGACCATGCCCGAGGCGGGGCTTCCTCTTGAAAAGGAGAAGCCCGAGCCTGTGGAAGCTCCTCTGAGCGAGCTTCCGGGATTTGCTTTCCTGTCGGGAAAGTCCTTTGAGAAAAAGCCTGCTCCCGAGCCAGAAAAGCCCAAGGAGCCTGAATATATCCCTGAGCGCATCCGTGTGGTAGGCGAGCTTTTCCGTACTTATATAGTATGCGAGGGCGAGGACAGCATGCTGCTTATCGACAAGCACGCAGCGCATGAGCGCATCAATTTCGAGAAGCTGAAAAAGGGTTTCAGCAGCAGTGCGCAGTATCTTTTTGAGCCTGCTGAGGTGTTTCTCTCTCCCGCAGAGTATAACGGACTATCGGAGTTTTCCGACCGTCTTGCAGATGTGGGTATACTGCTTGAATTCTGCGAGGGCAGCAAGGTGAAGGTGCTTGCGCTGCCGCAGCTTCTTGACAGGGAGGACCCCGTTGAGATAGTCGAGGGTATCGCAAAAATAGCGGCAAAGGGCAACTCCAATATTCAAGGAGAACTTTTTGACGATATGCTCCACACCGCCGCCTGCAAGATGTCCATAAAGGCTCATGATATCAACGATATTGCGGAGCTGCAGGTCATCGCAGACGAGGTAGTGAACAACAAGGATATACGCTTCTGCCCTCACGGACGACCCGTCTGCACACAGATAACAAGACGGCAGATGGAGAAATATTTCAGCAGGATAGTGTGAGCTATAAATAAGAATTTGTGGGTGTCATAATGGAAGAGAAAATAACTTTATGTGGTGATAACTGTATTGAATGCCCAAGATACAATGCACATACTGAAAAAGAATTAGAAGCAGTTGCTGAATTGTGGTATAAAGTAGGTTGGAGAACCTGTGTTGTTTCAAATGAAGAAATTGCTTGTAGCGGCTGCTCTTCCCACAAGCAATGTACATATCAACTTGTGGAGTGCACAAAAGAACATGGCGTAAATAAATGTAATCAGTGTAATGAATTTCCTTGTGCAAAAATTAATGATATGTTGGAACGTTCTAATGAGTATAAAATAAAGTGTAAGGAAGTGTGTTCTGAACAAGAATATGCTGTTTTGGAAAGGGCTTTTTTTAACAAAGAGAATAATTTAAAGAAGTAATCAAATTCCATTTTAAAAAGAGGTGACCTCATGAACAAAGTAATAGTAGTCTGTGGACCGACAGCCTCGGGCAAGACCGCTCTCGCAGTGGAGCTTGCAAAGCTGTATAACGGCGAGGTCATCTCTGCCGATTCGATGCAGATATACACAGATATGGATGTTGCCTCCGCAAAAGCAACTCCCGAGGAGCAGCAGGGAGTACCGCATCATCTGCTGGATTTCCTCGACCCCTCCGAGGCTTTCTCGGTTGCGGATTATGTGAAGCTCTGCGATGAGTGCGTGAGGGATATCCTCTCCAGAGGGAAAACTCCCGTTATCTGCGGCGGCACAGGGCTTTATATCTCGTCGTTCGTGGATAATCTTCAGTTCGATGACTCGGGCAGTGACCCGGTATTCCGTGAGAAGATGCGAAAGCTCGCCGAGGAGCAGGGCGCTTCGGTGCTGCTTGAAAGGCTCCGTGAGATAGACCCCGAAATGGCTGAAGCTCTCCACGAAAACAACGTGGGACGTGTCATCCGTGCATTGGAGGTACATCATATCACTGGTCACACCATTTCCGAAGCCAAGCGTATGTCACGGGAAAAGCCATCTCCCTACGAGTTTATAATGCTGTCGCTGGATTTCGAGAACAGAGAAAAGCTCCATGAGCGGATAAATCTCCGGGTCGACAGGATGCTGCAGGCAGGACTTCTTGATGAGGCGAAGCAGTGCTTTGCTCAGTCGGAGCGTCCCACCGCTGCTCAGGCGATAGGCTGTAAGGAGCTTTATCCCTATCTCCGTGGCGAAAAAACTCTTGACGAGTGCGTGGAGGAGCTGAAATTACGCACACGTCAGTACGCAAAAAGACAGCTTACATGGTTCAGGCGTGACCCGAGAATACACAGGATAGTGCTTTCGGATGCCGATGGACTAGCCGAAGCAGTGGAAAAAGCACGTGAAATTATTACTTCTGAAACAGAAAATGCAGCTAAACTAACATAAAAATACAGCTATTTTCATAATATTTCACGATTTTTTCAAAAAATTATTAAAAAAATATAGCTTTTTTAAAAAAAGTATGTTATACTAGTTCTATATAGTTGGGGATACCAGCGTATTAGATTACAAAGACTAGAAAAGGTGGTTTAATATGGCAAAGGACATTAACTTACAGGATGTTTTCCTTAATCAGGCAAGAAAGGACAGAATTCCTGTAACTATCTATATTACTAACGGTTTCCAGTTCAAGGGTATCGTAAAGGGCTTCGATAACTATACAGTTATTCTGGATACTGATGGAAAGCAGAACCTTATTTATAAGCATGCTATCTCCACCATTACTCCCGTAAAGCCTATCTCCATTCTGGACGCTTACGATAAGAACGAAGAAGAATAATGGAATCCCGCTGGACTACCGCAATAATTGCGGTGCTGTCTGTGTTCGTTATCGTGTTTTTCGTGGGTCAGATGTTCTTCACGGGCGGGGAGACCCTCCGCACGGAAACAGCCTATGCATACGACATGACAGAGGATATCCCGTTTGAGGGAGTGTATCTTCGTAACGAAACAGTGGTATACAGCGCCGGTACAGGTGTGCTCAGCTATGAGCATCAGGACAGCTCCAAGGTAGGTAAAAGCTCGGTCATCGCATACCGTTACAGAAACGAGGGCGATATCGACCTTCGCCGCCAGATAGAGGAGCTTGATGCACAGATAGATGTGCTTACCCATGCGCAGAAGCTGGTGGGTACGGATACATCACAGCTTGAGACTATCACAAGTCAGATAAATTCCGTTCACTCATCACTTATTGACAGTGTTCTTGGCGGCAGCTACGCTGCTGCGGCAGAATATAAAAATCAGATGCTTGAGGCGCTGTGCAAGCGTGAGATCGCCAAGGGTGAAAGCGTTGGCTACAGCGACAAGATAGAGACCCTGACCCAGAGGCGGGCGCAGCTCAGCGCACAGCTTTCGGGCGATGTGCAGAGCATATACTCGGGCGGCACGGGCTACTTTGTAAGCGGTGTCGACGGGTATGAGGACAAGCTTGGCTTTGAGGACGGGGACACACTTACCGCCGACAGGATAGACCAGATCGTAGAGGATCCGGATATCTCAGGCAGCGAGAAGAATGCGATAGGCAAGCTTATTGCGGATTATCGCTGGCGTGCGGCAGCGGTGCTTAACAGCGAAAAGCTGTTTGGCATCTATGAGGGCAGTACGGTCACACTGCGAGTAGGCTCTCAGAATGTTCAGCTTGAGGCTGTGGTGGTGTCCATCAGGGATACGGGCCGTGGCGATGGTACAGCGGTGTATGTTTTTGAGTGCGACAGACTTACCTCGGCAGTGGTCGAGGGCAGGACGGCGCATTTCAAGCTTGTTGTCAACAGCTATGGCGGACTGAGAGTATCACGAGGCGCAATACGTTACGACGATAACGAGGTGCGTGGAGTGTATGTTGTCCGCGGAAGCAGTCTTGTTTTCAAGAAGATAAACGTCATTTACTGGGGCGAGGATTATGTCATCTGCTCTCAGGAGGAGGGTGACGACTATCTCAAGCTGTATGACGAGATAGTAACAGAGGGCAAGGACCTTTATGATGGAAAGATCGTTGAGTAACACGCAGACAAGCTTTGACGATATAAAGCAAAGCTATGAAAGCATCTGCGAGGACATAAAAAAGGCAATGGCTGAAGCGGGGCGCACTGACACGGTGCGGGTGATGGCGGTCACCAAAACGGTTGACCCCGAGCGCATCAATTATGCAGTAAGTCTGGGCGTGGACCTGCTGGGTGAAAACCGTGTGCAGGAGTTTCTGGACAAGCGTGAAAGCTACAGCCCTGCAGAGGTCCACTTTATCGGCGGACTTCAGACCAATAAGGTCAAATACATTATTGATAAGGTGTCAATGATACATTCCGTTGACAGCATGCGGCTTGCCGAGGAGATAAGCCGCCGTGCAGGTCAGCACGGACTGGTCATGGATATACTGGTGGAGGTCAACATCGGCGAGGAGGAGACCAAAGGAGGTATATCTCCCGAGGGAGTACGTGAATTCTGTGAAAGTGTTCTGGAGCTTCCTAATATCCGCCTCAGAGGACTTATGACCATCCCGCCACCCGGCTGCTCCGAGATGATATTCGCACAGATGCAGGATATCTTCCGTGGCATAAGGGAAAACGGGTTGCGTGGCAGCAGCGAGACTAATTTTCTGTTTGATACGCTCTCCATGGGGATGTCGGGCGACTATGTATCGGCAGTAAAGTACGGGTCCACAATTATCCGTATAGGCTCAGGCCTGTTCGGATACAGAAAATATATAACTTAAAAACAGAATACATAACGTATTCGGAAAATTGGAGGAAAATATTATGGCATTTGGAGATTTTCTGGCGAGATTCCGTCAGACAGACGATGAGTACGCAGAGGATTACGAGGAGTATGTAGACACATCTTCTTCCGCTGTTACAGAGGCAGAGGTTGAGGCTGCACCCAAGTTTACATCTTCCAGAAGCGAAAAGGTGATCAATATGCACAGCTCTCATGCAGGCGGACCTACTCTGGTAGTTCTTAAGCCCAAGGATTACAACGAGATAATGAACGATGCAGTTCGTTTCCTGAAGGACAACGCTATCGTTATCCTTAACCTGGATCTCGTTGACGCAGAGGCAAGAAAGAGAATAGTTGATTTCATGACAGGCGTTATTGCCGTTATCGACGGCAAGATGGAAAAGATCGCAAGCTGTACATACACAGTTACTCCCAAGAATGTTAGTCTTGAGGGCGATCTGACCGAGAACGCTCAGATGTTCTGATAAAGTGGCTTTTTCGCTGCTGAATGATGAGGAGAAGTACCTTTCCGCACATATTGCGGATCTTCAGCGCCTCAGCGTAAGGTCGGGCGTGCCGAGGTTTTCGGCATTCCTTAACGAGCGTGAGGCGGTGGTTGCCGATAACTCGGTAAAGGGGACTCCTCTGTTTTACGGAGGATATGACGGTGCGGCACGGGTGATATGCGGCTTTGTACAGGATACCTATGCCGATGGACTCGAACCGTCCGACATTTTTCCGATAATACCGCTGACCTTTCTGTTCAGAAAAAGCGATGTCCTGTCCCACAGGGATTTTCTCGGAGCGCTGCTCTCGCTTGAGATAAAGCGTGAGCTGGTGGGAGATATCCTTACTGCGGAGGGCTATGCCGTGGTATTCGTTCACGATACCGCCGCAGAGCTTGTAAGGGCGATCGACAAGATAGGCAGGGTCGGCGTAAGCTGTGAGGATGGCGTTACAAGACCGCTTCCCGAGCAGCAGACAAAAAAGATCGATACGACAGTATCCTCGCTGCGACTTGATTGTATAGTCAGTGCGGCGGTAAATACATCAAGAGAAAGATCCGCGTCGCTCATCAGATCGGGCATGGTAAATGCGGACTTTTCTCCATGCTTAAATGTCAGCGCCGAGGTAAAGGAGAACACCGTTATCTCAGTGCGTGGCAGTGGCAGGTATCGCCTGTCAAAGATCAGCGGAGAGACCAAAAAAGGTCGAATCCGTATATTAATTGAGAAATATATCTGATATTTTATCGGATACGGTCGGTTCCGGTGAGGACAGACCGCCCCATGTACACTCTGCCGCTAGGCAGTTTCTAAGGAAGGAAGAAAGACCCATGAACGCAAAGGATATATTGGCAAGGCGGTTTGAAAAAGCAACCTTTAATGGTTACAAGACCGAGGATGTTGACGAGTTTCTGAGAGAGCTTTCCAGCGAGTTTGCACAGCTCCAGAAGGAGAAGAACGAGCTTGAGCGCAAGCTTGAGGTGCTTGCTGACAAGATACGTGAATACCGTGACGATGAGGATGCGCTGAAGGATGCACTGCTGATGGCACAGAAGCAGGGCAACCAGATAATAAGCGAGTCCAAGGCTTCTGCTGATAAGCTGAAGAAGGAGACCGACGAGGCTGTTGCAAAGCAGCTTGCCGATGCAAAGGCAAAGTCCGAAAAGATGATAAAGGACGCAGACGATTACGCAAAGCGTATGACCAAGGAGTCCAACGAGCGTGCTGACAAGCTTGTAAAGGACGCACGTGCAAAGGCTGACGAGATACATGAGCTTATGCAGCGTCAGACCGAGATACAGCAGACGGTGCTTCAGAAGACCCGCAAGGAGGCTGACGAGTACCGTAACAGAATTATTTCCGCATATAAGGCTCAGATAGAGCTTATAAATAAACTTCCCGAGGCCTGCGAGAACGAGTTCGTAAGAACAACAGCGCAGGAAGTAGAAAAGCGTGAGGCTGAGCGTGCGAAGGCGGCTGCCGCTGCAAAGCAGGCTGCTCCCAAGGCAAAGCCCGCAGAGCCTGTAAAGGAAGAAAAGAAGGATGTAAAGCCTGCAAAGGCTGAGGAAAAGCCCGTTGAGAAGCCCAAGGCAGAGGAAAAGCCCGAGGAAGTGACCGAGGAGCCTTTCAAGACAGTGGCTGAGGACGAGGATAAGAGCAAGACAGGCGAGTTTGATCTTCCTTTCTTCAATACATCCTCTGAGAAGAAGTCCCGCCGCGGCGAGCTTCAGTTCGGTAAGAATAAATAAAGGGACGATATAAACGTAAGCGGTGCTTTGTGCGCCGCCTGCTGTTATCGCCTGAGATATAAAAAAATAAGGAGACAGCACCATGTCAGAGGATTTCAACAACACACTTAATCTTCCACAGACCGAGTTCCCCATGAGGGGTAATCTCCCCAAGAGAGAGCCTGAGATGCTTGAGAAGTGGGAGAACGATCGTATCTATTACGCACTTTCCGAGAAGAACAAGGGCAAGCCGTCCTACACACTTCACGACGGACCTCCCTATGCAAACGGCAATATCCATATCGGTACGGCGCTTAATAAGATCCTGAAGGATATCATTGTTAAATACAAGAGCATGATGGGCTTCAATGCCAATTATGTTCCCGGCTGGGACTGCCATGGTCTGCCCATCGAGCTTAAGGCTATCAAGCAGATAGGCGCTGACAGTGGTACTATCGACCCTGTTACACTCCGCAAGAGCTGCCGTGAGTTTGCACTTTCCTGCCTCGACGATCAGAAGGCGCAGTTCAAGCGTCTTGGCGTATGGGGTGATTTTGACGATCCTTACCTCACCATCAAGCCCGAGTTCGAGGCTAAGCAGGTAGAGGTATTCGGCGAGATGGTAAAGAAGGGCTACATCTACAAGGGACTGAAGCCCGTTTACTGGTGCGCTGACTGTAATACAGCCCTCGCAGAGGCTGAGATCGAGTATCAGGACGATCCCTGCTTCTCTATCTATGTAAAGTTCCCGCTGACAGACGGCAAGGGCAAGTTTGACGACCTCGGAATAGATCTTTCCAAGGCTTATGTCGTTATCTGGACCACCACCACATGGACACTCCCCGGCAACCTGGCTATCTGTCTCGGTCCCAATTACGAGTACACATTCGTAAAGGTTGAGGACGAGGAGAGCAAGTCCTGCGGCGAGTATCTGCTGATGGCTACCGACCTTGTTCCCTCTGTTATGGAGGCAACAGGCATCAAGAAGTACTCCACAGTAGGCAGCTTCACAGGCGCTGAGCTGGAGCTTATCGAAACAGATCATCCCTTCATGGGCAGAAAGTCTCCTGTTATCGTGGGCGACCACGTTACACTTGAGAGCGGTACAGGCTGCGTTCATACAGCTCCCGGCTTCGGTGTGGAGGACTTTGAGGTCTGCATGAAGTACAAGGGAATGTTTGATATAGTAGTTCCCGTAAACGAGAAGGGCATCCTCACTGAGGAGGCAGGTCCCTTCGCAGGACTCAAGACAGGCGATGCCAACAAGGTGATCGCACAGCGTCTTGAGGACGACAATACTCTGCTTGCAATGCAGAAGATAGTTCACCCCTATCCTCATTGCTGGAGATGCCACGAGCCTATCATCTATCGTGCAACAGACCAGTGGTTCTGCAGCGTTGATATGTTCAAGGACGAGGCTATCAAGGCTATCGAGGGCGTAAAGTGGATCCCCGAGTGGGGCGAGGAGCGTATCAAGAACATGGTGTCCATGCGTTCCGACTGGTGTATCTCCCGTCAGAGAAGATGGGGCGTGCCGATCCCTATGCTCTACTGTGAGGACTGCGGAGCTACCGTTGTAAACGACAAGACCATCAAGGCTACATCCGACCTGTTCAGAGCTGAAAGCTCCGACGCATGGTACAGCAAGGACGCTTCCGAGTTCATCCCTGCTGACGTTAAGTGCGAGTGTGGCTGTGGTAAGTTCCGCAAGGAGATGGATATATTCGACGTATGGTTCGATTCAGGTGTAACTCACGCTGCTGTTCTTCAGGAGCGTCCCGAGCTGTCCTGGCCCGCTGACCTGTACCTCGAAGGCTGCGACCAGTACAGAGGCTGGTTCCAGTCCTCTCTGCTGACCTCCGTTGCAACAACAGGCGAGGCTCCCTATAAGGCTGTCTGCACACACGGTTGGGTAGTTGACGGTAAGGGAGAGCAGATGCACAAGTCCAAGGGTAACGTTATCCTTCCCGAGGAGGTAATCAAGCAGTACGGTGCTGATGTGCTCCGTCTGTGGGTAGCTTCCCTTGACTTCCATAATGATATGAGAGTATCCCAGGATATGCTGAAGCAGCTGTCCGAGGCATACAGAAAGATCAGAAACACAGCAAGATTTATCCTCGGCAACCTCGGAAACGGCGAGGGCTTCAACCCCGACACCGAGATGGTCGAGCTTGACAAGATAAGCGATATCGACAAATGGGCGCTTTCCCGTCTTGACGCAGTTATCGAGAAGGTAAAGGCATCCTACGAGAGCTTTGACTTCTACCTCGCATACCATGCTATCCACAGCTTCTGCGTTGTAGATATGTCCAACTTCTACCTTGATATTGTAAAGGATACACTGTACTGCTCCGCTGAGAAATCTCCCGAAAGAAAAGCGGTCCAGACAACAATGTACATCATCCTTGATTCTCTCGTAAAGCTTATTGCTCCTATCCTCACATTCACAGCGGACGAGATCTGGCAGTTTATGCCTCACAAGTCCACTGATGATCTGCGTGGTGTTCCCTTCAACGCTATGGCTGAAAAGACAGGCGTTGTAGTCGACGCAGCGTTTGAGGCTAAGTGGAGCCGCATCCACGCAGTACGTGACGACGTTCTGAAGGCTCTTGAGGAAAAGAGAACAGCAGGCGTTATCGGTAAGGCACTTGATGCAGGCGTTAAGCTGTTTGCTGACGAAAAGACCGTTGCAGAGCTTTCTGCTTATGGTGAGCTTGCCGCAGTATTCGGCGTTTCCTATGTGAACATTGAAACAGGCGAGGGCGAGTTCAAGGGCGCTGTTGAGGGCGTATCCGTCACAGTTGAAAAGGCTGCGGGCGAGATGTGCGAGCGTTGCTGGTCTCACGATGCAACAGTAGGCTCTGACGCAGCATATCAGCACCTTTGTGCACGCTGTGCAGCAGTTATGAAGCTGAACCTGAACTGATTAGAATAAGCAGGGGGAGGGGTTTACCCCTTTCCCTGTATTTTTTTGAGAGGAAAAACAGTTGAAAAATAAGCTTATATCCTTTGATAAAAAGGTTTTTATAAAGGTAGTTATCGGAATAGTTCTTGCAGCGGCGCTTGCTGCGATAGATCAGCTTACAAAGTGGCTGGTGGTTTCCAATATGCAGCTGCATGAGTCTATCCACCTGATAAAGTTCGGGGATACGCAGGTACTCAATCTGTCGTATTATCTCAATGACGGCTCTGCATTCAGCATGTTTGAGGGTCAGACCACCATGCTTATAGTGGTCACATGTGCGATGATGACAGCCATGCTTGTGGCTATGCTTATCGGAAAGGTGAAGCGCACCTCCTATATCCTCGCATTTTCGCTGGTTATTGGCGGCGGAGTCGGAAACCTTATCGACAGGGTGTTCAACGACGGAAAAGTTATCGACTTTATCGATGTGCGCATCATAAATTTTGCGATATTCAACTTTGCGGATATATGCGCCGTGTGCGGTGGAATTCTGCTGTGCGTACTGGTGCTGCTTGATGAGATACGTGACAGAAAGGCAGCTAAAAAGGCAAAGGCAGAGGGCAACGATGCAGAAGCAGCCCCCGAGCAGAAGAATGATGAAGCTTCTGCTGTAAGCGAGAAGCCCATCGAGGAAAAGGAAGCTCCCGCTGAGGAGAAAAACGAAGAAAGCAACGAAAATGGAAACGATTGAGATAACATCCGCAGGCGGAGTGCGTCTTGACAAGCTGATTGCGGACAGTACCGAGCTGTCACGCAGTGCGGCGGTGCGGCTTATTGAGCAGGGAAACGTGCTTGTAGACGGAAAGCCCGCAGGCAAGAAGGATATCCCCGCCGAGGGCGCAGCGATAGAGATAACTCTCCCCGAGCCGCAGAGCGTTGATATCCTCCCCGAGGATATCCCGCTGCAGATAGTGTACGAGGATGATGATCTTCTTGTGGTGAACAAGCCTAAGGGAATGGTGGTGCATCCTGCTGCGGGACATTTTTCAGGCACGCTTGTGAATGCGCTGATGTTCCACTGTGGCGACAGGCTCTCAGGTATAAACGGAGAGATACGTCCGGGTATAGTTCACCGTATCGACCGTGACACGAGCGGATTGCTTATGGTGGCGAAGAACGATTTTGCACACATAGGTCTGTCCGAGCAGATAAAGGAGCACAGCTTCACCCGAGAGTATGAAGCAGTAGTGTGTGGTGCGGTCAAGGAGGATGGCACGGTGAATGCTCCGATAGGCCGTCACAAGACCGACAGAAAGAAGATGTGCGTAACGCTTGAAAACTCCCGTGATGCGGTCACACATTATTCGGTGATACGCAGATATGCGGGATATACTCACCTGCGTGTAAGGCTGGAAACGGGTCGTACTCATCAGATACGTGTTCACATGGCATACAAGGGAAACCCCGTTGCGGGCGATGAGGTATACGGCAACGGCAAGCCGAAGTGGCTTCAGGGACAGTGTCTGCATGCGAAAAAGCTCGGCTTTGTCCACCCACGTACAGGGGAGTACATGGAGTTTGAAAGCGAGCTTCCCGAGTATTTCACAAAGTTTCTGAAAAGCATAGAGGACTGATAATGGATTTCAAAAACGTTATAATAACGACCGACCTTGACGGCACTCTGCTTACAGATGATAAGCAGATACTTCCGCAGGACCTTGCTGCGATAGAGCGCTTACGTGCGGGTGGCGGGCTGTTTACCGTTGCCACGGGACGTGGCTGCGGAATGGCAAGGGGCATTGTAAAAAAACTCGGTATAGATATCCCCGCAGTTGTATTCAACGGTGCAGCGGTGTATGATTTCGAGGAGGAGAAGTTCATCTGGCAGTGCGAGATAGGCAGCCACGCAAGGGACTACATCCGCAGACTGCACGAGCAGTTTCCCGACCTTGGTATCGAGGTGCTGCATGAGCAGACGATATATACTCCATTCATCAATCAGACAGAGCTTGATCATCTTGCTCTGGAGGGGATACCTCCGCATCCCTGTACCATCGACGAGCTTCCCGAAAGCGGCTGGCTGAAGGTGCTGCTGGCCCATGAGCCTGACAGGATGGACGAGATACAGAAGTATATCGAGGCGTCCGATATGCAGCAGGCACAGTGGGTACGCAGTGCGCCTGTTTATTACGAGTGCCTTCCCGAGGGCGTGGATAAATCTATGGGCTATAAGCAGCTTATCAGGATACTTGGCGCAGGGGACAGGTTTACCGTGGCTTCTGGCGACTATATGAATGACCTCGCTATGATACAGAAGGCTGATCTCGGAGTTGCGGTGGCATCCGCACAGGAGGCTGTAAAGTCAGCGGCAGACCTCGTTGTCTGTGATAACAACAGCGGCGCTATGGCGCAGTTGATCAACTACATTGAGAAATTATGATGAAATTACCTAAATACATGCGTATACAGGGCAGGGAGATAGCCTACCGTACACAAAAGCCTGTTGGAATTTTCATTCTCAACTGGCGCAGGATACGCGACGGTGTATATTCACCCGAGGATGTGAAAATCTATGAAGAAACCCACCAATGGTTTCTTGATAATCTTCCCGAACCGCCGTTTTACGGTAATGACAATGAAAATCCGCAAGGGGCGGTGACATGGTTCAAGACCGAAAACAGTGCTGAGATGCTGGAACACATACAGCCGCTTATTGACCTGCTTGAAAAGTATGATATTCCTTACGATATCGTGTACAGCAATTGTGTCGGTAAGATAATTTATGAGGATGATTATCAGGTTGGCGTAATAGACGGCGATTAAGCTCAGTAATCTTGTACAGTATGGATATTGACTATCTGTGTAATATGCTGTATAATTATAAAGGATCAAATATCGGATAACCGATTTGTAAAATACAGGAGGACTAAACATGGACGAACAACTGAAAAAGCAGCTTGAAATCGCTGCAACAAAGGTCAGAATGGGCGTTATCGAGGGCGTTTACAACGCTAAGGCTGGACATCCCGGCGGTTCTCTCTCCGTTGCTGACACACTGACATATCTGTATATGAACAGAATGAACGTGAACCCCGAGGACCCCGAAATGGCAGACCGTGACAGACTGGTTCTGTCCAAGGGTCACACAGCTCCCGCACTGTATGCATGCCTTGCACACAGAGGATTTTTCCCTGTTGAGGAGCTGAAAACTCTCCGTAAGATCGATTCCAGACTTCAGGGTCACCCCGTTAAGGGCAAGGTTCCCGGTGTTGATATGAGCACAGGCTCTCTTGGTCAGGGTATCTCCGCTGCATGTGGTATGGCTCTCTCCGGCAAGATCTCCAACGACACATACAAGGTATACGCTGTCCTCGGTGACGGTGAGATCCAGGAGGGTCAGGTATGGGAGGCTGCTATGTTCGCAGCTCACTATCAGCTTGATAACCTCGTTGCTGTTGTTGACAACAACGGTCTGCAGATCGATGGTAAGATCGGTGACGTTATGAGTCCCTACCCCATCGACGAGAAGTTCGCTGCATTCGGCTGGCACGTTATCTGCATCAACGGTCACGATTTCGACGAGATAGAAAAGGCATTCAACGAGGCTGAAACAGTGCTCAACAAGCCCACAGTTATCATCCAGCGCTCTACAAAGGGCAAGGGTGTATCCTTTATGGAGAACCAGTGCGGCTGGCACGGCAAGGCTCCCAATGACGAGGAGTATGCAAAGGCTATGGAGGAGCTGAAGGCTCACCTTGCCTCTCTTGAAGCTTAATTAAACGATAACCGAAAGGAAGTTACAGATATGGAAAAGAAAGCGACACGTGACAGCTACGGCGAAGCTCTTGTAATGCTCGCTGAGAAGCGCCCTGACCTTGTAGTACTGGACGCTGACCTGGCTGCTGCAACCAAGACAGGAACATTCAAGGCTGCATATCCCGATCGTTTCTTCGATTGCGGTATCGCAGAGGCTAATATGATGGGCGTTGCCGCAGGTATCGCCACAACAGGCAAGCTGGTATTCGCAAGCTCCTTTGCGATGTTTGCCGCAGGCAGAGCTTTTGAGATAGTAAGAAACAGCATCGGCTATCCTCACCTCAACGTGAAGATCGGTGCTACACATGCAGGTATCTCTGTTGGTGAGGACGGCGCATCCCACCAGTGTAACGAGGATATCGCACTGATGCGCTCCATCCCCGGTATGACTGTTATCAATCCTGCTGACGATGTTGAGGCTAAGGCGGCTGTACTGGCTATGGCTGACTATGTTGGTCCTACCTACATGAGATTCGGCAGACTTGCTGCTCCTATCTTCAATGATGCTGCAACCT
>JAFSHE010000262.1 GCA_017440445.1 Oscillospiraceae bacterium
TATGAGCTTCGCGCTTGTCCCATAGTTCATCACCTCCGCAGGAATAATATATCTCCGAGCAGAGGGACAATATGGGCGAGTTTAAGCCAATGAATAGGAGAGCGATCATCCCTGGAGCAGAAACACCTTTGCTCTGAAATCATGAGACAACTCACTGCCCCAAGTTTCTATGACCTTTTTGCCGCACAGTAGATCATCGATCTGCGGATCTGCGCCGTTTTCAAAGGTGTGGACAATAAGCAGGGAATTTGTGCCGTATGTGCGCAGGACAGCCTGATAACCGCTCGGATTTTCATAGCTTACAGCGGTACAGCGGATGACCTGTGTATATCCGCTTCGGATTATCTCCTTTGTTTTGTTGTAAAAGGCTATCGCAGATGTTACTTCCTCCATAACTTCGTCGGATATCTCAGCTATATCTCCGCTAAGACACAAGCGTCCGAGGAAGCCTGCGCAAAGGCTGTACCGTACACGATGGATATCGTCAGAAGTTCTAAGGACTGCCCATATCTGACTTTGCTCGGGGCGTATCAGCCTGTGCAGATTTGCGGCGATTATGGGAATACTTTTACACTCATGAGCATCCGAAAAGCTCGCCATCGATGCAAGCTCCATCATGGACGGTTCGAGCCTGTGACCGCCGCTTGAACAGTTCTCAATAACGAGATCGGGCATCTCCGAGGAAAGCTTTTTAATGAACTCCTGTGAAGCGGCAACCGTCTGACGTAAGCCCTCACCGAGGCTTTCCGCACCGTCACAGCCTATACCGATAGTGTTGTTGTAGTCTATCTTGATATATCCCATGTCGCTTTCTTTAAGCGTTTTTATCACACGTTCATCAAGATATTCCTGCACCCACGGATCACGCATATCAAAAAATCTGCGTCCGTCTACGGTGATGGGAGCACCGAATCTCTTCAAAAGATGGTCGGTGTTGTTATATGCGTCAGAGGATAGTCCTGCATTTTCAAACTCAAACCACAGACCAGGGACAAGTCTGTATGACCTTATCATGTCCGCTGTATTTTTAAGTCCTTTCGGGAATGCGGTCTTGTTTACATTCCAGTCTCCGATATTGCTCCAGTTGCCGTCCTCGTTTCTGTACCAGCCTGCGTCGATGACAAGATATTTTATTCCCTTGCCTTCCAAACGCTGTGCAATTTTCTCAATCTTTTCTTCGGTGGGATTTCCCCATGTCGTGCAGTAATCGTTGAATATAACCGGCATATCTCTGTCAGGCTCTGCTATTCGGGGATTTTGTGCATTGACGAGCTTGTGGCAGACCTCCTCGAGAGAGTTGCCCTCGGCAATTACAGCCTTTGGTGTTGTAAATGAACCACCTGCTTCAATATCCTTGCACCAATGACCAAAATCATAATCGGCAAGACCGCCGCAAAGGGACAGCGGCTCCTCTTTGCGGAATAGCTCTATCTGCCAGCTTGAGGCGCAGTAGAGTTGAACGCCGATAAAATTCTTTTCAGCCGTATTCTCCAGTACGATAAACGGGAACCATTTCTTCACAGGCATCGAGCCGCACTGACCGAATTTCTCCAGTCTTACTGATATGGGTATCCATGCCTGCTCCATGTGCATATCCACAAGACGCTGACTTATAAGCCGTCCCTCTGCACTCCAGAATGAAGCCGCTCTGTGAATAACGTCGGCGTGTATGTTGCGTATTGCAAAAGAGGACAGCATCTCGAGCGTTACAGTCTCTGTGCCGTTATTTGTAAAGGTGGAGCGACATTCTGTTACATCGCCGCATTTTTTATGAATGCTCTCGATAATGCAATCGCCGTATTCATAGATTGTTTTGTCGCTGTCCTCGGATATCATGCGGCAGTCATTCACACAGCTTCCTGCCATTGTCATGCCGTTTGCATAGCCTGCGCTGAAGTCCGCAAAGCGTGTTCTGAATTCAGTATAGAACTCCATATCTCTCCTCCTGAAGCTGAAGTATATTATATTTCAATTATAGGGTAAGGTGACGCTTATGTCAAGCGAGTTTTTCATTGTTCCGTACAATATGGGCGAACATGGGATTAAATAAACTTTGTTAAACTTAGGAGGCTTACTATGCTGAATAATACTAAAGATATTTTGACTATAAAGGATCTGCAGAAGCTTCTCCACATAGGCAGAAATACCGCCCTGCGGTTGGTGCAGAGCGGTGAGATCGAGGGGTTTAAGGTCGGCAGACAGTGGAGGGTGACAAGAGAGAGCGTGGGACGATATATAAAAAGATATTAAAAACTTAAACCCTCACTATTTTATCGGGAATTATTGACTATTCGTTACGAATATGATAGAATATCTGTGAGGTGAACTATCACATGGAAACAAGACTTGCAAATCTCAGCGTGGGGCGTTCCGGAGGAACAGCCTCGGCAAAGAGTAAGAATTATAAAATATCGCTTCCCACAACTTGGGTGGAACAGCTTGGTCTGAATGAAAATAACCGTGAGCTGGAGCTGTGCTTTGACGGCGACAGGATCGTAATAGCTCCCCGTCTGACTGCGGAGGAGTTTGCATTTAAGGCTCTGAAACTCGGACACGAAGTGTATAAATTCAGCTTTTTTGACGGAGATAAGCTGTGCACTGAGATCTATGCCGACTTTACTGAAAAGCGGTTAAGAGCAGAGAATTTCACCGACAACCTCATTAAGACCGCTTTCGGAAAGAACAAACTTCCGTCGTGGGAGGATTTCACAGAGTTCCTTGAGGAGCGATGTATTCCTAGAAGCAGAAGCGGACTGCGTGAATACCTCGATGCGATTGGCGCAGACAGCAGTGATCCTCTTGATATACTCCCCATAACACAGGGAAGAATGGCAGAGGACGACCAGCGTCTGATAATGGAGGTGTTGAAGTGA
>JAFSHE010000263.1 GCA_017440445.1 Oscillospiraceae bacterium
GAGGGCTGCTCCTCTGTGAAGTCGAACTCGCCGAATTCAAGCACCACGTTGTTACCGATGCCTGTTACATCCTCCTCATTTACCGTGAACTTATCACCGTATATCCTGTCGCAATCCACCGCCGCATGCTCGGTGAACTCCTTTGAGCGCTTCTCGAAGAAAAATCCCTCGATATCGTAGCCGTTTGCCGACTCAAACACGATGGTATGTACTCCCTTAAGCACCTTGTTCAGCTTATAGGTCTCGGGGATATATGTGAGCCATATTGACTTCTTCTGATAGCTGAAATCGCCGATAAGCTCGCCGCCTTCATCGGGGATGCCGTCATATACTCTTATTCCAACAGCATTTGCGCAGTTTGCGAATATCGGGAAGGTCACAGTATCACTGCCTGTTTCACCGAAATCAACATTCTCGAAACCGAACCAGCTTGTTTCGTAGGAGAACTTTGCACCATGCTTTATTCCGTTGCCTACATTACCGCTGGAAACCGTATGTAGTCCGCCGTGTACCAGCTGATACGGGTCGAATACCGCTGTGCCGAGTCCCTCGCCCGTAAGCTTAAGCGTAGAAAGGATGTGATACTTGTCTGTTCCGTTCCTGCACAGCGCACGCAGATAGAATTCACCGTCGCCCTTGCAGCGGACAGTCACGATGCCGTTATCTGCCGATACAAGCTCTGCGATATTTGACTTTATTCCAAGCACGGTAGTTACACGATACTCTATCTCGCTGCGGTACACCGCATTCTGCGGGAATACC
Source organism: Oscillospiraceae bacterium (assembly GCA_017440445.1). The sequence continues at coordinate 763 of JAFSHE010000263.1, forward strand.
TCGGTGCGGAAAGAAAGCTCCTTATACTCGGGAGTAAACACTGTCCTTTCACCCACAAGGGATATCTTTCTTACGGGGATATCATTCTCAGCCGCTGTGCAGTCGAACTCACGGGAACTGTTCTCCTGGTTTGCCGAGATGCCCTCCCGTACCTCGGATGCCTCTGCGAAAAGGCTCAGCCTGCTCTCGGGAGCGGAGGGAGAAGTCACACTGAATGTGATATCGCCTGCCTCTGTCCTTGCCGCTATAACAGCAAGCAGCTTGCCCGAAAACAGTCTGCGTGAGGTACCCTTATACTGCTCGAAGTCCGTGGAATCGCCGTTATCAAGTCCCACAAGCCTGCCTGCGCCGCTTACGCTTACAAACACACGGTCGTTTGCATTTGCAACGAACTCCCCGTCCTTGTCATAGGCGGAGATATCAACGAAGATAAGGTCTGTACCATCTGCCTTCATAACGGTCTTGTCGGGAGTGAGCCTAAGCTCTGCTGTATCACCGAAGGAGCGCCGGATATCACGGGCTATCTCTGTACCGTTTTCGTCATAAGCAACTGCGCACAGCTCGCCCTTTTCATATTTCAGCACCGTATCAAGGGTCAGCTTCTTGCCGTGCTTGTGGTCGATATCCTTTGAGGCTACCTCGCTGCCGTTGAAGAAAAGCTTAACATGCGGTGCGTTGGAGGTAACTCGTACATCTATATCCTGTCCCTCGGTGAAATCCCAGTAGGGGAAAATATGAACGAACGGGGACTTCTTGTAGTCTGTCCATTCTGCACGGAAAACATACGCACTGTCCTTTGGGAAGCCCGCTGTATCGTACTGTCCGAAGTAGCTGTTCTTGGTGGAGTACGGAGTAGGCTCGCCGATGTAATCGAAGCCCGTCCAGATAAACTGACCTGCGCAGAACTCCGCGTCACGGTCAGGGATGATGCAGGCTTCGGTGTTTTTAGCGCCCCAGCCCGTTCCGCAGTTGCCGAGAGAGGAACACTGCTCGTCATCATTGGCAAGCATGGGCTGCGACAGCGGGAAGTGATATATTCCACGGCTCTGGATAACAGAGGCGGTCTCACTGCCGTATATCATCCAGTCGGGATGCTCACGGTGATGCTGCTCATAAAGGCGCTCCGCATAGTTGTAGCCCGCAAGCTTCACGATATCCGCACACTTCTGTGCGTTCTCCATCTGCATGTAGTTGGAGCCTATCGTAACATAGCCGTTACAGCGGGGGTCATGCTCCCTCACATGCTTCATAAGCAGCGAGGTTATCTCCTGTCCACGCTCTGCGGCTGTGTCGTATATCTCGTTTCCTATGCTCCAGCCGATAATCGAGGGATGATTTCTGTCACGGCGCACCCATGAAGCCACATCCTTTTCCACCCAGCTGCGGAAAAACCGTGCATAGTCGAACTCGGTCTTTGGCATCTCCCACATATCGAAGCCCTCGGAGAGGATGAGAAAGCCCAGCTCGTCCGCAAGCTCCATAAGCTCCACTGCGGGCATATTGTGGCTTGTACGGATGGCATTTACGCCCATCTCACGCAGCTTGAGCAGCTTGCGCCTTATCGCTGCGCTGTTTACCGCCGCACCAAGACAGCCGAGGTCGTGATGCTCGCAGCTGCCGTGCAGCTTTACATGTCTGCCGTTGAGGAAAAAGCCCTTGTCTGTGGTAAAGCGGATGTCCCTGAAACCGAAACGATTTTCCTCACGGTCGATGACCTCGCCGTTTCTGATAAGCTCCGTAACCAGCGTATACAGCACGGGGCTTTCGATGTCCCAGAGCTTCGGAGCAGAAACGTTCAGTATATCCTCATTGACGGTGTAGAGCGTACTCGGACAGAGTATCGCCTTATCCACGCTTCCCCTGTCACAGGCGCAGCAGCCCTTTTCGAGAGAGGCTACCTCCTCACCGTCAAGCAGGATGGTATGACGCAATCTCAGCTCCGCTGACGATATTCCCTCGGGGCGCATGGTCTCTGTGGTGACAGTCACCTTACCGTCCGCACCTGCGCTGATATAAACTCCGTCAGGCGCAATATGGCAATCGGGATATTTCCTGAGGTACACAGGACGGAATATTCCCGCACCCGAATACCAGCGGGAATTAGGCTCGTGATGGTCCACACGGACGGTTATCAGGTTGTCGCCCTCCTGCAGCCAGAAGGTAATGGGAAACTCAAAGGTAGAGTAGCCGTACTTCCACTCGTACACCTTATTTTCGTTGACGTACACGGTACAATCCATGTACACGCCCTCAAAGCGCAGCGAGATATTCCCGTCGCTTTTCTTGTAGCTGAGGTTTCTTCTGTACCAGCCCGTAGAGGTCTTATACAGGTTCTTTGTATCGTGGATGAGCCAGTCGTGGGGGATGTCCACAGGCTGCCACTCAAGCGCCTCGGAATACGTAGTACCAAAGGGAGCGACTGCAAACTCCCAGTTATTGCAGATAAGCTGTTTTACACTCATTATTATGTTCCTCCGTTATGTAGGGGTTATCATATAAATATTATAAAGCCTTGTACATAATAAATCAAGCACTAAAAGAAAAAACGGCAGAAAAAATTTCCGCCGTTTTATGCTCAGTAATCCTTATTATTACGGATATAGTCCTTAAGATATCGGAAGGTCGTCTGCTCGCCCTCCTCGGCAAGCATCGTCAGCAGCTTTTCAAGGAAGTCCGAGGTCTCGGGATGTATCACCCTCCTGCCCTTTGCAGCCAGAAAATAATCCAATGCGGAGCGGTCGGTGTACTTCTTTCCCTGATATATCTTGCTTGCCGCTACACGGTCACAGAACATCTCCGCCACAAAGCGCAGCGGCATCTTTACAGGCTCATTCTGCTTTGTTTTAGGGTTGTAGTCCATCCAGTATTCAAAATGATGGCGGTTTCTGCCCTTGTGGTGCAGCCATGCACGGGAGTAGCCGTAAAGCTCACGCTCTGCCTCATTCGGGGAGCGTGTACCCTGATAGTACCTCGCCCCCGGAAGAAACTCCGTCGGTGAATATTTTGACATGTCGTGACGAAGTCCCTGCCACAGTATGCCTACCCTTGCACAGTGTGCTATCACCTTATGACGGTGCTTTGTGATGGTGCGAAAATGTCCGAATGCGCCCTTAAGCGACATGTAATCCTCTCCTTTGGAGTTAATCCCTGCCAAGGCTTGTGAATACAGGCTTCAGCCTTTTGAAAAGCGGTATGGATATAACCGCTGCAATAGCGCCCTTCGCAAAGGTAAAGGGCATATTAAAGATTATAAGACACTCCAGCAGGCCGTCTACACTTGGGAGTATAGCCTTGTACATGCCCACGATGACATCCATCGGCATGATGACCGTGTACACGGGATACACAATGAAATAGTTTGAAAAAACACTTACAAGCGCCATCAGCACAGCACCCATAAGGCAGCCTGCGATGACCATGGAATACTTGCTTGTTTTTCTTGCGACAAGTCCTGCGGGAAGCACAAGGCAGGCACTGAGAATAAAGTTTGAAAGCTCACCAACGCCGCCTGTCATGGTGGTTAGAAGTCCCTCAAGATTCTTGATAAGGCACACCGCTATTCCCGATACGGGACCCATAGTAAGCGACGCAAGCAGTGCGGGAACATCGGACAGGTCGAAGCTGATAAAGCTCGGCATTATCGGCACCTTGAAGCTGAGCAGCTCCGACAGCACGATGGACAGCGCCGCCATTACCGCTGTAAACACCAGCTTTCTTGTGTCAAAAAGACGTTTTCCGTTTTCAGTATGATTTGTGTTGCTCATATTTCCTCCTACTCTCCAGAGCATTTCAGGAAACAGAAAGCCCCCTTAAAAAGGGGGCGCAAATATGTTCACGTAAGAAGCACATTTGTTTTCTGTTCTTTCATCCGGACTATACCGTCGGTATCGGAATTTCACCGATTCAGCCATTACAGCTCGCGGACTTTACCGCCGGTGGAGAATCTCACTCCGCCCCGAAACAGATATTAATGTATTCGTAACCATCGGTTACTGGTATATTATATACCTATACCGAACTTTTGTCAATAGCTTACTCGATATTCTGTATCTGCTCGCGTATCTTCTCTATCTCGCTCTTCTGGTCCACAACTATCCTTGTTACCTCGATATCCTGCACCTTGGAGCCGATAGTATTGGTCTCACGGTTCATCTCCTGGATAAGGAAATCCAGCTTTCTGCCCACTGCCTCGTTTCCGCCGAGAAGCTCCCTGAACTGCGCAATATGGCTGCGAAGTCTTACTGTTTCCTCGTCAACAGCGGTCTTTTCGGAGAAGATGCCCGCCTCAAGCAGTATCCTGCTCTCGTCGACATTTGCGCTGTCAAGCACCTCGCACATCTTGTCATAAAGGCGCTTGCGGTAGTCCTCGACGATAATGGGAGAACGCTCCTCCACGATACCTACCCAACCCTCGATGGTCTCAAGGCGGGAGAGGATATCAGCCTTCATGCGCTCGCCCTCTGTTTCACGCATGGCGATGAACTTTTCAAGTGCTGTTTCTGCAACCGTCTTTACATCAGCCCATATCTGCTCCTCGTCAGCCTCCGTCTTTACAACGGTGAATGCGTCGGGGATCCTCATAACATGGGACAGCGAAAGGTCGTCATTCAGACCAAACTCATCCTTTACGGAGCGCAGAGCGTCGATATAGTCCTTCACGACCTCCTTGTTGATGGATATCTTCTCGTCAGGGGCGTCAACATTGTACACCAGCACCGAGACCTCTACCTTGCCTCGGTTTATCCTGCCCTGAAGAAGGGACTTCAGCTTTTCCTCCATACAGCCCAGACTGCGGGGGATGCGGCAGCTGAATTCGTAGTATCTGTGGTTTACAGCTCTTATCTCAACGGTTATATCACGACCGCCGAGAATCTCGTGACCTCTTCCGAAGCCTGTCATGCTTTTGATCATAATTCACATTTCCTATTCGATTTTATTTCCGATAGAGCTTTTTCTTATCGGTGTCAAATCCGATAAAGCCCTTTTCGATCATGTACTGTGCCGCCATCATGACTCCCGTCTTTCCTGCGGTGAAATTAAGTCCGCCCTGAAGCCATACGGCATACGGCTCTCTGAGTGGAGCGTCAGCGGAAAGCTCCAGCGAGCTGCCCATCGTAAACGCACCTGCCGCCATGATTACCTTGCTGTCATAGCCCGGCATATCCCATGCCTCGGGGGAAACATAGCTGTCTATGGGCGAGCCTGCCTGTATTCCGCGGCAGAATGCCACCAGCGGCTCCTCCCCGCCAAGCTTCAGCGAGGTGATGATATCCGTGCGAGGCTCGTTATAACGAGGGAAGCACTCATAGCCCATCAGCTCAAACAGCGCAGAGGCAAACACTGCGGTCTTTAATGCGCCGCATACCGCCTCAGGTGCGTGGAAGATGCCGAGATACATTCCACGGAGCTGGTCAAGGCTTGCGCCTACCTCCTTGCCTGCACCCGGGGTAGTGAGCCTGTACGCACACTGCTCCACATAGTCAGCCCTACCTGCGATATATCCTCCTGTTTCAGCGATGCCGCCGCCGAGATTTTTGATAAGACTTCCGACGATAAGGTCAGCGCCTACCACAACAGGCTCCCTGTCCTCAACAAGCTCGCCGTAGCAGTTATCTACCATGATAATGCACTCACTGTTCACCTTGCGCACAGCTTTTATCATCTCGCCGATAACGTCAATCGTGAACGACGGACGCAGAGAATATCCCCTTGAACGCTGGATATATGCGACCTTGCAGCCCTTTGCCTTTGCTGTTATTCCATCGAAATCGGGAGTTCCGTCAGAAAGCAGGTCTACC
>JAFSHE010000264.1 GCA_017440445.1 Oscillospiraceae bacterium
CCCGAGGTACCTGTGACAGAGCCGCAGGAGAGCCTTCCCGGGGAGCAGCCGCCGTCTGACGAGCCTTCATCTGTCCCCGAAACATCAGTTACTACCACAGTAACGACAACCACAACCGTTACCACCACGACAGAGGAGCAGCAGCCCGAGGAGCAGCCTGAGGAACTTCCTGCGCAGCCTGAGTTCGGGACGAACAGCTATTGTGCACTTAACCATGCGGAGGTGCAGGGCGTGTGGATATCCTATCTTGAATTCATGGAGCTTCTCCAGGGAAAGAGCGGGAGCGAGTTCAGGGAGAATATCGCAGCGGCTTTCGACAACTGCGTGGAGACAGGACTTAATACGGTGTACATACATGCACGCTCACACAGCGATGCGTTCTATCAGTCGGAGCTTTTCCCGTGGTCTAAGTACGTTACAGGCACGCTTGGCGCAGACCCCGGGTTCGACCCGCTGGAGATAGTCGTTGAGGAGGCGCATGCACGTGGCATATCAGTACAGGCATGGATAAATCCGCTGCGTGCGGTCAGCACATCCGATATGGACAGCTACGGAGATTATGCGGTGTACAGGTGGCATGCCGACCCCGAAAAGAAGGGGAAGTACGTTGTCCCTGTAAGCGGATATTATTATCTCGATCCCGCATACGACGAGGTGATACAGCTTATTGCAGACGGCGCTGCGGAGATAGTTTCCCGCTACGATGTGGACGGGCTTCATATCGATGATTACTTCTATCCCACCACAGATGCGTCCTTTGACAGTGCTGCATTTGCAGAGAGCGGCTATTCGGTGCTGTCGGACTTCCGCTTTGCAAACTGCGACAGGCTTGTCAGCAGCATATATTCGGCGGTGAAGTCGGCAAATCCCACTGCGCTTTTCAGCGTAAGCTGTCAGGGCAGTATCGAGAATAACTACAACCTGATGTATGCAGACGTGGAGAAATGGTGTACTGAAAGCGGCTATCTTGATTACATCGTGCCGCAGATATATTACGGCTTTGACAACTCCACACAGCCCTATGTGCAGTGCCTTTCCAGATGGGAGGATTTCGCCGCAAGGGGCGGTATCCCGCTGGTGACAGGGCTTTCCGTATCGAAGGTCGGCTACGAGGATAAGTGGGCAGGCGAGGGAAAGACCGAGTGGCTCACCGATAAAAAGATACTTGCACGTCAGCTTGAGGAGGCTATGAAGTGTACCTCCTACGGCGGTGCGGCGCTTTACAGCTACAAGAGCATTTTTTCAGCCGACAGCAGTGTTTCGGCGCAGGTAAATGAGGAGATAACAGCGTATTCGCTGATGATAAAACAATAAGACAGATAAAAAATTTGGGGAAAACAAAAATGAAAAGAATATTCAAAAGAATGCTGTGCGCAGCGGTAGCGGCAACGATGCTGCTCTGTTCAGCCACAGCCTATGCAGAGCCTGCTGGGGCAGCGCCCGAGGCGGACGCTCCCGTTTCGGAGCAGGTGCAGGAGCTTCCCGTAACAGGGGAGAGCAGGGTGTATCTCAGGGATGGGATGCGTGCTGTGGTGCTTACTCCCACTGTGGATTTCTGTGCGGAGGGCGATACATCTGATGCGGCTATGGCCGAGGAGATGTCGGTGCTTACCGCTCAGCTTGCGGAGTACGGGATGAACACCGTGCTTATCAATACTGACTATACCAATAAGGAGAGCGGCGAGGTAACTCCCTTCTACGACCTGGAGCTTAATCAGGGTACTACTGTGCTTGGCACGGCGATAGAGAGCTTCAGGAATGTGGGGATGACAGTATTCGCAGTGCTGGATGTGAATGCGCTGATACAGCGCCTTTCGGAGCAGGGAATAGGCATAAAGAACGGATTTTCCGCAGCGGTGCATAAGTTCGCTATGAAGTACGCCTGCGACGGAATTCTCCTGACAAATTACTATACCTCCGATACTCCCGCTATGTTTGAGGAGTACATGTAGTGCGGCTCGGGAATAGGCTACAAGAATTGGCTGTACGAAACAAATCAGTACATAATCCGCAGCATATCCGAGATAATCCGCCGTACCAACAACACAGTTGCTGTGGGACTTATGATAAACGACATGTGGGCAAACAGCAGCTCCCATGCGGATGGCTCCTACACGGTGGATTCAGTACAGGCATATTTTGACGGCTTCTCCGATACAAAGAAATACGTTGAGCAGGGCTACGCAGACTTCGTGATGGTAAAGGCTTATGGCTCCACCTCTGACAATGCGCTGCATTTCGATACGGTGGTGCGCTGGTGGTACGACCTTGCCGAGGCAAACGGTGCAAAGACATACGTGCTTCACCTCAACGAGAAGATAGGCAATTACAGCGGCTGGTACGAGGACCAGCTCTTGCGTCAGTTGGCAGTGCTGGAGGATTACGAGAACATAGGCGGAAGTGCGTTCAATTCCTACGCATCGCTTAAGGCTGACCCTCTCGGCACGACCACCACGCTGAAGAAATATTTCGCAGAGCAGATAAACACAGAAACTATCTTTGAGGACCTGGAGATGGTATCTCCTGCATCCCACAGCTTTGTTACATACGATTCCACCGTTAAGTTCATGGGTACGTTTGACGAGAACTTCGATGTTTTCTTCGACGGAAAGAAGATAGAGCTTAACGAGGTAGGAAACTTCTACTTCCAGAAGGACCTCAATGTGGGCTGGAACAGCTTTGTTATCGAGCATAAGGGCAAGCAGCAGAAGTATTCCATCGAGCGCAGGGTAGATGTGATGCAGTCCGTGGAGGACGGCGATGTGGTTGTAGAGGGCGGCACCAAGATAACCCTCTCGGCGATCGCATACAGCGGCTCTGCGGTATCCGCTTCGATAGCGG
>JAFSHE010000265.1 GCA_017440445.1 Oscillospiraceae bacterium
CATGAACGACGCTATCAAAACGGGTGAGTGTACCATCCGTGGTTATCGCTGCGTTATTGGTATTATGGACAGCCATTTCATGATGGCAAGCATGGGCAGCGTTGTGGGTGAGAAGATCACCAGAGCGTTCGAGTATGCAACAGAAAAGGGACTTCCTGTCGTGATGTTCACAGCCTCGGGCGGCGCAAGAATGCAGGAGGGCATCATCTCCCTCATGCAGATGGCAAAGACCAGCGGCGCAGTCAAGCGCCACAGCGACGCAGGCGGTCTGTACATCACTGTAATGACCGACCCCACAACGGGTGGAGTTACAGCGTCCTTTGCGAGCCTTGGCGATATCATACTTGCCGAGCCTAAGGTGCTTATTGGCTTTGCGGGCAGATGTGTTATACAGGATACTATCCGTCAGCGGCTTCCCGATGACTTCCAGTCAGCGGAATTCCAGCAGGACTGCGGCTTTGTCGATATGATAGTTGAGCGTGGAATGATGAGAAAGCGTATTTCCAACATACTGAAATTACATGGTTTTCCGAAGGAGGGTACAGGCAGATGAGCAAACTGACAGCCTGCGAAAGGCTTGAAATAATCCGCCACAAGGACCGTCCTACGGTGAATGACTATATCCCTGCGCTGTTTACCCGCTTTATGGAGTTCCATGGCGACCGTCTTTACGGAGATGATGCAGCCATTATCGGCGGAATAGGCTATCTCAGCGAAACTCCTGTTACAGTCATCGCACAGGTGAAGGGCAGAAATCTTGACGAGAACAAGAAGTCCAACTTCTCCATGCCCCATCCCGAGGGTTACAGAAAGGCTCTGCGCCTTGCAAGACAGGCTGAGAAATTCCACAGACCTGTTATCTGCCTTGTGGATACTCCCGGTGCTTTCTGCGGAATAGAAGCAGAGGAGCGTGGTCAGGGCGAGGCTATCGCAAAGAATCTTGCTGAGTTCATGACGCTTAAGACTCCCGTTATCTCGGTCGTCCTCGGTGAGGGCGGCAGCGGCGGTGCGCTCGCTCTTGCGGTCTGCGACGAGCTTGCAATGCTTGAAAATGCGCTGTATTCCGTTATCTCCCCACGAGGTGCAGCTTCCATCCTGTGGAAGGACGGCACCAAGGAGAAGGAGGCCTGCGAGGTGCTGAAGATAACCGCAGAGGACCTCACTGATTTCGGTGTATGTGACAAGATAATCCCCGAGCCTGAGGGCGGTGCGCACCTCAGCAAGGAGATAACAGCAGATAATATCTACGAGTACCTTGTAGATGCGGTATATCGCATGAAAAATACAGAAATTGACAGCCTTCTTGAACAGCGTTATAACAAATTTAGAAAAATTGGTATGTTTGCCGAATAAGTTTGTGAAAAATAACTTTAAAAAAAAGCGGTTTTGATATTGATTATTTCCGATTAATGTTTTATAATATTACATGAAATGCCGCATATATTTCGTGGCAAATATTTTGGAGGTTTTTTACCATGATTTTTGAAAAAGTAAAGAAGCTTATTTCCGAGCAGCTCGATGTTGAGGAGTCCACAATCACAGAGGCATCCTCTATCACAGATGATCTTGGTGCAGATTCCCTTGACGTTGTTGACCTCGTTATGAGCATTGAGGATGAGTTCAGTGTTGAGATCCCTGAGGATCAGGTTGAGAACATCAAGACTGTTGGCGATATCGTTAAGTATATCGAGGAGAACGCTTAATTGCGTTTTGCGTAGACCCGCGCTTTATGCGCGGGCTTTTTCATTTTCTGCTGGGGAATGAGATTGTGAGAGGTCTTGTGTTTCTGTCATCGATAATCAGCATGCCGCACATCATCAGCACGCACAGTGAAAGCCCCGCATTAACCGAGAACACCTGTGTTCTTACGACTCCGCTTGTGGAGGCTTCGATAGCTGTTATCGGCAGCAGCAGACCTATGCATGAGTAACCCGCACTGAGCAAGGCTGCGGGTATCCGTGACAGCAGAAAGCCTTTAAGCGGGATATCTCCTGCGGTGAGGGCGGATACCTGCATCAGTACGCATATCCCTCCGAAGGAAAGCAGCGCAGCGGTAAGCGGGAATATGTGTCCTCCCGTGAACAACAGCCCGCCTGTGCGGCTTATCTCAAGCAGGGCGGGGAGGAGCATGTCAGAATTCGCTCCTGCCCCCGCTGCGCTCAGCACAGATGATACCGCACTGCTTATTCCGAGAATATCCAGTGCAGCGCTGACTGCCGAAAAGCCAACTATCGCAGCGCATACGGTGAACATCACTTTAGCTGCGGACATTACAGATTCCACAAAGCACCCCGTCGTTTTTCCGTTTTGGGAAACGGCGGGGATTATTTTTATCTTTTCTCCCCTGCGACACAGGAATATAGCTATTGTCAGAGAGGAAAGAAAGCATGCGAGAAACAGCACCGCTCCTGCGGCGGCACTGCCGAATACATTCATACCTGCGATGGAGATGATGAAGGACGGTCCGCTGCCGTAGCAGAAGCACAGCATCCTGCCTGCGTCATGGCGGGACAGTCTGTTTTCACGCACGAGCTGCGTAAGCAGCCTTGCACCTACGGGATATCCCCCGAGATTTCCGAGGAGAAATACAGCACACAGCTCCTCATCAAGCTTTAGCAGCTTTGACAGCGGAAATGTCAGCGGTCTGAGCGCAGTACGGTACAGCCCGCTCCGCTGAAGATATACAGCCAGCACCGTAAATGCGTACAGCGAGGGGATTATTACCTCCAGGCATGAGAAAACAGCGCCCCGCAGCGCATCGCCCATGACAGCGGGGTCGATAAGTATCACCGCACCAAACAGCAGCGAAACGGCAGAAAGTATGTATTTCATAATATCCTCCCTGTTCTTTTTACTTGTCCCATGACATATTATATTCCGAAGGACATGTTTTAGAATTAGGGAGGTCAGCAACTATGGGAATAAAAGATACCCTGATAAGACTGGGCGAGTATCGTGGCGAGGCGCAGACGCTTATATTCGGAAACAGGGAGCTTTGTATAGAAAACTGCCGCTGCATAACCGCATGTGACGAGAATCTTGCAGTGCTGCGGATGGAGGGCATCGATATCCGTGTGACGGGTACGGAGCTTATGCTGGAGAATTTCGGAGCATACGGCGTAAAGCTGACGGGCAGGATACACTCACTGACATTTGAAGAAACAGAGTAAAGGGGCGGTAGGATGAAACGTTCAGAAGGCGGCAGGGGATTGTATCTCGGCTCGGTGGAATTCAGCGGAATAGGCGGATATCAGGAGAAATTTATCAGCGAGCTACTTGCCGAGGGTGTAAAGCTGCGCCGTGTCAGGATATCAGATGGCATGGTTACAGGGATGATATCTCCGCTTGATTACAGCTTTGCTGCGGGCGCAGCAAGAACACACGGTGTGAGACTTCGTGCGGGGAAAAGAAAGGGGCTGTATTTCTCCTTGCTGAAATACAGCCGCCGTTCGGGATTGTATGCGGGATTTCTGATATTCTGCCTTATTCTTTCAATAGGTCAGGCGACGGTTGCTGATATTCGGATAGACGGCGATGTTCCCACTGCGCAGGTGATACGTATATTAGAGGAATGCGGTATCGAAAGAGGTGTATCTACTCATGCGCTTGACCTTTCTCAGGCGGAGCGGCGACTTTTGCTGGAGCTTCCCGAGGCAGCATGGGTGGATGTATCGGTGGTAGGCTATCGGGTTACAGTAACGGTGAAGAACGGTACTGCCATGCCCGAAATGCTGGATGAAAGCGTCCCCTGTAATATAGTTTCTACCCGTGACGCAGTGGTGGTGGATACGGTGGTGAGAAAGGGAAAGCTGGTCACTGAGATAGGCAGCGGTGTGCAGCGAGGCGGGCTGCTTGTAAGCGGCACGGTTGCGGATGGCGGAGAGCATCTGCTGTATAAGCATGCAAGTGCAGATATCATAGGCGAGTTCACCGAGACCCGTGAGTTCTTCGTGCCGTATAATGAGACCATCCGCCTACCTGACGGGGAAACTACCGAGTTCCGATATCTTGTTTATATGGAGGATGTCTATCCTCTGTTTTTAGGCGAGGCGTATGTGGAGGACGCACTGTATTCCGAGCATACCGAGATAATTCCCGTACTGGGCGAGGACTCTCCCTTCAGGCTGAAGGTCGGCACTTTCACGAAGTACAGGGAGGTAGATGTTACCCGCTCAGACGATGATTGTATCGCACGTCTGAAAAAGCTGAAAGAGGATTTCGAGGAGAATTTCTATCCTGACTTCGAGATAGTTTCCGCATGGGAGCGTCTGCTGCCCGAGGAAGATGGACTACGTCTTGCGGTGGACTATACGCTCCGTGGAAACATCGCACAGGAGCAGCCGATAGAGGTGGAGCTTACAGATACATCAGATGAAGAAAACACAGCAGAATAAAAAAGCTCTTGTCCAAAAGGACAAGAGTTTTTCAGCTTATATCATATCACCTTGAAAAACGACAGCATACCGATAACGAATACGGCAAATACGATAACAGGGAGAACGTATGTCATGTATCCGCGCATCCATTTCTGTACCTTAAGACCCTTGCCCTGATTGGCTTCCTCGGTGAATTTATCCCAGCCCCAGCCGTACTTGGATACACAGAAGATGATGAACACCAGTGCGCCAAGCGGCAGGAGTATGTTGCTTACGAGGAAATCCTCCAGGTCCATTACGGTACTTCCCGCTCCGATGGGCTGTATTCCGCTAAGCAGGCTGAAGCCCAGTGCGCATGGCAGCGAAAGTACAAACAGTGCTATGCCGTTGATGATGCAGGCTTTTTTTCTGCTCCATCCGAAAAGGTCGGTGGTGCATGCCATGATATTCTCGAAAACCGCAAGCACAGTGGAGAGTGCCGCAAAGGACATGAATACAAAGAACAGGCTTCCCCACAGACGTCCGAGAGGTATCTGATTGAAGATGTTGGGCAGCGTAACGAAGATAAGACTGGGTCCGCTGTCCACTGCAACTCCGTTTGCAAAACATGCGGGGAAGATGATAAGACCCGATGCTACGGCAACAAAAGTATCAAGAAGTGCGACATTTACAGCCTCGCCCATAAGAGAGCGGTCCTTGCCGAGATAGCTTCCGAAGATAGCCATACTTCCGATACCGATACTCAGTGTGAAGAAGGATTGATTCATTGCCGCAACGATAACATTTCCTATTCCTGCCTCATTCAGCTTATCGAGGTTTGGCAGAAGATAGAATGCAAGGCCCTCGGCGCCGCCGTCCATGAATATACTGTTTATTGCCAGCACCACCATGATAGCGAGCAGTGCAAGCATCATTATTTTTGTGACCTTTTCAAGGCCGCCCTGTACACCGAATGCACATACCAGTGCGCCTGCAAGCACAGCAATTCCCATGTACAGCACAGAGGAAACAGGGTCTGCCTGTATCTGTTCAAATGCGGTCTTTACACCTGCGGAATCCAGTCCCTCAAATCTTCCTGAAGCGGTCGAAACGAAGTAATTCATCATCCAGCCGCATACCGTTGTGTAGAACATCATCAGCAAATAGTTTCCTGCGAGGCAGACATATCCGTGAAGATGCCATTTTTGTCCCGGCTTTTCAAGCTGCTGATATAGCTTGATAGGAGATTTCTGCGCTGCACGTCCCATAGCAAATTCCATAGTCATTACAGGTACGCCGAATATCAGCAGGAAGAACAGATATATCAGCACGAATATTCCGCCGCCGTTTTCTCCCGCTACCCATGGAAACTTCCATACGTTTCCTATTCCGATTGCACAGCCTGCACTGAGAAGGATAAATCCCAGACGGCTTTTCAGACGATCTCTTGCCATATTTTGTAAGTTCCTTTCAAAAATTCAACACATATTTTATTATACGCTTTCATAAAGCTTGTGTCAAGCAGAAATTTTCGGATACATGACTATTCATCATGATGCTCACGTCGGAATTTTCCGGGAGTAGTACCCGTATATCGCTGAAACATCTTACAGAAGTAGGAGGATGAGCCGAAACCACATTCAAAGCTTATCGCCTCTATCGACATACTGCTGTTTTGCAGAAGATACATCGCAGTATCGATGCGATATTGCAGAAGGTAGCTTACGGGCGAGGTGTTGAGGCAGCTCTGAAAGCAGCGGGAGGCCTCGCTCTTGCTGATGTTTGCTGAGGCGGCTATCTCAGCGAGGGATATCTGTGAGCGGTAGTTGTCACGGATGAAATCGGTCATCATACGGGTGCGTTTGCGTGCGACATGCTCATTTCCCGCAGCGGAGGAGGCGGTGTTTCCTTTCAGATTTGAGTACAACAGGCTCCATATCATGCTTATACGGCATTGGATGTCAAGCTCAAAGCAGGCGGAGCTTTCAGCGGGGATATCGATGGATACATTTCTGATCGGGCTGTCGCCGTAGTGATAAAGAAGCGAAACAGTGCTGCTCAGCAGCTCCAGTATTTTTCGCTGCCACATTATCATGCCGTCAAAAGTAACATGTGAAAGCTCTGCATCGGTTGTCAATGGCTTTATAAATTTGTGGCTCATGCTGCTGCCGTCGGGGGCAATAAGCTCGCTGTCAAACACAACACTTGCAACGATCGATTTCTCGTCGGTATACTGTATAGTGTGCGGTACGCCCGAGTTTATGAAAAGACCGCAGCCCCCTGTAAGCTCCGCTGTTTCCGAGGGGAAGTGTACCATGACCATTCCGCAGAGAACGAGCATCAGCTCTGTTTCACGATGCCGCTGAAGTGGTGGCTGTACTGCGGATGTGCCGCTGCTTTCTATATTAAGTCTTATAGGAAAGCTGTTTTCATTGATGGAAATATCACTTTGTCGTTCGTTATAATGTTTCATAAAGTAAATTACCTGCCTAATTACTTAAATCGGGAAGATAATCATATCTTCCGTTTTGGGCTGATTGTTGCGGAAAAAAATGAGTTATACGGGAAAATAATCTTATGTTATATGTCGGGGTGATCACAGAATACCGCACTATAAAAGGAAAGCAAACGTTTACTATGAAAAACGGGTAATCCGTTACATTACGGGAATATAATTCAATAAAAAACACACTTCAAATAATTATCCTGATGTGTTTTGTTATTTTTTGTGCTTCTCTTTGAGAATATTATACAATAAATCGGGAATATTGTCAATTGTTTATAGTGATATATGAGTGTATAATTATCTAAGAGTAGCGTTGCATGCCCGTATCGGGGGCTTCGCTTCAGATCTGCTTTTATTTCTTTTAGGAGGAAAAAACATGAACAAGTTTAAAAGACTGCTGGGCTGTGGTCTTGCTGCTGCAATGATCCTCAGCATGACAGCTTGTGAAGAGGCTCCCGCAGCTCCCAAGCCCGGTAATGCAGGCGGCAATGCAGGCACTACATCCAACGCAGGCCCCAGCATTAGCACTACAACAAACGGCGCTAACACAACAACTGACCCTAACGATAACGCTGCTACCGATGAGGAGATCAAGGATCTTGATACAGGTTCCTTCACTCCTGATGGCAATTCCGGTACAGTTAAGTTCCTTGGCTACTACGATATCACAGTTGACCAGAAGGGCAAGGAGCAGGTAGATATCTTCGAGTCCGAGCAGTACGGCGGTAAGATCGAGTGGATATCCGCTCCCTCCGGTGCTGAGTACTTCAACAGACTTTCCGTACTTATCTCTGCTGACGATTCTCCCGACCTTATGACCATGGAGCCTCTGGCATTCCCCTACGGCGTAAGCAAGAACATGTTTGAGCCGCTGGACGACTACCTGAATGCTGAGGACGCTCTCTGGGATGAGATGAAGTCCCTTATCGATTCTTACGTTTATAATGGCAAGCACTACTACTTCCCTCACAGAGTAGTAACAAGCTTTGCGCTCAACTACAACCGCAAGACTATCGAGGACGCAGGTCTTAAGGATCCTTATGAGCTTTACAGAAATGGCGAGTGGACATGGGACGCTTGGCGTCAGATGATGATCGACTTCTGTAACCAGAGCGATGACAATATCGGCTTCTACGCAACAGATACAATCATCAATGCATTCATCAATACAACCGGTACTGTAATTATCGACTCTCTGCCCGATGGTACAGTTGTAAACAACCTGCAGAGCGCTAATGTTACAAGAGCTATCGAGTATATGGCTGAGCTTGGCAGAAACGGTCTGCTTTATCCCGCAGAG
>JAFSHE010000266.1 GCA_017440445.1 Oscillospiraceae bacterium
AAATTATCACGCTCTGTATCCTGACAGATGGTTGCGTAATCCTTTCCTGTATTGTCAGCAAGTATCCTGTTCAGCTTTTCCTTGGTCTTGAGCAGGTTATCAGCTCTTATCTGGATATCAGTTACCTGTCCGGAAATACCACCGCCTGCTATAAGGGGCTGATGGATCATTATCTGGCTGTTGGGGAGGGCTATACGCTTACCCTTAGCACCTGCGGAAAGCAGGAATGCACCCATAGAAGCCGCCATACCCATGCAGATAGTAGAAACATCGCACTTGATATACTGCATTGTATCATAGATAGCCATTCCATCGTACACAGAGCCACCGGGGCTATTGATATACAGGAAGATATCCTTATCGGGATCCTGACCCTCAAGATAAAGGAGCTGCGCTACAACAACACTTGCAGTAGCGGAATTTACCTCGTCATGAAGAAGGATTATTCTGTCATTAAGAAGTCTTGAAAAAATGTCATAGGAGCGCTCGCCGTGGCTGCTCTGCTCCACAACGTAAGGAATATAAGCCATAATGCCGTCCTTTCTCCGCCGATGCGGAATATGTCGTAAAATCCCGATGCCATTTACTTAAACCGAAAAGCCGCGCACTATGTACGCGGGCTTCGGTCAAAAGTGAAAACTATTACTCTGTAACTTCCTCGATCTTTGCGCTGTCACGAACAAGGTCAAGTGCCTTTTCGATCTTGAGGTCGCTCTTGATAGCCTCAACAGGGATAGCAGCCTTTACCTTGTCAGTATCCATCTTGTACTGCTCAGCCATATCTGCATATTCCTTCTCAACGTCCTCGTCAGTAACCTCAACGTTCTCGATCTCGGAGATCTTCTCCAGAGCAAGACGAAGATCGACCTGCTTCTTAGCGATCTCCTGGAAGCTCTCTCTGAACTTATCCATTGTAAGACCTGTGTACTTCAGGTAATCCTCAACCTTGATTCTGTTACGCTGGCTCCACTCACGAACGATGTCGTTTACACGGTGTTCGTACATAACCTCGGGAACCTCTGCTTCCATCTTTGCGATGATAGCGTCAACAAGGTCGTTATCAACCTGCTGAGAAACAGCGTCCTCGTTGGACTTCTCAAGCTTTGCCTTAACATCAGCCTTAAGCTCGTCAACTGTATCGAACTCGCTTACGTCCTTAACGAACTCATCATCAAGCTCGGGCATCTCCTTAGCCTTGATCTCGTGCAGCTTGCACTTGAATACTACTGCCTTACCCTTAAGGTTCTCAGCCTGATAATCCTCAGGGAATGTTACGTTTACGTCAAACTCATCGCCAACGTTCTTGCCTACTACCTGCTCCTCGAAGCCGGGGATAAATGTGTGGCTACCAAGCTCCAGGGGGAACTTCTCGCCCTTACCACCCTCGAATGCAACATCATCAAGGTAGCCATCGAAGTCGATAACAGCTGTATCGCCCATCTCAGTAGCTCTGCCCTCAACGGAGATGATTCTTGCATTTCTGTTTCTCATCTTGTTGATCTCAGCGTCAATAGCATCGTCAGTTACAGTCTTGACAGTCTTCTTGATCTCTAATCCCTTATAGTCAGCAATCTTTACTTCGGGCTTTGTGATGATGTTTGCCTTGAAGCTTACACCCTCATCCTTGCTTACGTCTGTTACCTCAGTATCAGTAACATCAACAACAGCGAGACCTGTCTTGTCAACTACCTCTGCGATGTTGTTGTTATAAAGAGAGTTTACTGCATCCTCATAGAACACGCCCTCACCGTAGTGAGCCTCGATCATCTTACGAGTAGCCTTACCCTTACGGAAACCGGGGATAGTGATGCTCTTCTTTCTTCTGTCGAAAGCCTTGTTTACAGCAGCCTCGAATTCCTCAGCGCTGAACTTGAACTCAATAGCATAAGTATTTGTAGCTGTGTTGTTCTGGGAAATGATCTCCATATTTCTAAATTCCTTCCTATCCTTGCGGACATTTATTTTTTAAATTCCGAACCATCAAAGATGATTCTCAATTAATTTTTACCGGAGTAAAATCAACGCTATCTGCGGAAACAAGCCGATATTCAATACCATTCTTTTCTCCGTTAAGCGCACCCTTTATGCTTGCGCCATGAAGATGTGCGTAATAACACCTCTTTATTCTATAACGCTGCAGCACATCGGTCAGATAAATGTTTTCTTCTGCCCTGTATATGGGCGGGTAATGTATAAAAGCAACAGGCTCTCCGCCGAGCTTCAAGGTCTCTTTAACAGATGCCTCAAGCCGCCCGGCTTCTCTATTGAGTACCTTAATATCAGGCTGCTCTCCGTTCTCTCTTATCCAGCCACGAGTACCACATACCGCAATACCCTCGACCAGAAAAGCGTTATTGAAAAGAAACTCAATAGATGTAAAACCGTTGTTCTTTATAAAAGCATTATTCTTGCTCATGGTATTCCACCAGAGATCGTGATTACCTTTAACAAGAATCTTTCGTCCCTTAAGCCGTGAGTGGATGAACTCCATATCCTTATAGGTATCTTCTAGCTTAAGCGCCCACGAATGATCTCCCAGAAGAATCACTGTATCATCATCTGTAACGACACTGTTCCAGTTATTCTCAAGACGCTCAATGTAATTGCTCCAGCCGGAGAAAATATCCATAGGCTTATCACAGCCAAGTGACAGATGAAGGTCGCCGATTGTGTATAGCACGGTCAGCCTCCCCTCTTTTTAAATCATGACTTAAGAAAATCAAGCACTACGCCAGGCATCTCCTGCTTTTCAACAGAGCCTGTAAAGCGGATGCCCTTATTCTTTGTAGCAGCAAGAGGTGCGGGCATCTTTGTGTTTGTCATCTTCTCAAGACGGTCAATGATCTCAAACTCATCGTCAGTATCGATCGTACCACCAACAGCCTCATAAACAGCTCCGCTGAACTTATAGGGGTTAGCAGTAGACGCAATGACAGTTTTTGTCTCATCGCCTGTATTCTTGCGGTAATCCTCATATACCTTAACAGCAACCGCTGTGTGAGTATCGAGCAGATAAGAATACTTATCAAATGTTTCCTTGATGGTAGCCTTTGTTTCCACGTCGTTACAGCATCCTGCATAGAACAGCTCAGAAACCTTAGCCTTAACGTCATCAGATATCTCGTATCTGCCATCTGTCTTGAGCTTACCAAACCACTCGTTGATAACAGCATCGTTATCTCCGGAAAGGTGATACAGCAGACGCTCAAGGTTAGAGGAAATCAGAATATCCATTGAAGGAGAAACAGTAGTGAAGAACTTTCTGTTTCTGTCATAAACACCTGTATTTATAAAATCAGTAAGAACGTTGTTGCTGTTTGATGCACAGATAAGCTTGTTCACAGGGATTCCCATAAGCTTAGCATAATACGCAGCAAGAATGTTACCGAAATTGCCGGTAGGAACTACAATGTTGATCTTCTCTCCAAACTCGATCTCCTTGTTCTTTACAAGCTCAACATAAGTAGAAACATAGTAAACGATCTGAGGTGCAAGACGACCCCAGTTGATAGAGTTTGCACTTGAAAGCAGAACGTTATTCTGAGCAAGTCTTTCAGCGATAGAATCATCAGTGAAGATAGCCTTTACACCATTCTGGCAGTCATCGAAATTACCCTTGATAGCACAAACGTGAACATTTGCGCCCTCCTGAGTAGTCATCTGACGCTTCTGCATACGGCTTACGCCGTCCTCGGGATAAAATACGGTAATGCTTGTACCGTCAACATCCTTGAAGCCCTCAAGAGCAGCCTTACCTGTATCACCGGATGTAGCAACCAGAATAGCGATCTGCTTGCCGTCAACCGTCTTTTTAGCAGATGTTGTAAGCAGATAGGGCAGAATCTGGAGCGCCATATCCTTAAATGCACATGTAGGACCATGCCAAAGCTCGAGAACGTATGTACCTGTCAGCAGGTGAGAGATCTCTGCAATATTATTTGTATCAAAGTTCTTATCGTTATATGCGGAATCAACACAGTGACGAACTTCCTCAGGTGTGAAATCTGTCAGCAGTCTGCTGAAGATATCGTATGCACGGTCAGAGTAGCTCTTTTCGCACATAGCGAGTATCTCATCCTTGGTAAACTGAGGTATGCTCTCAGGTACAAACAGACCGCCCTCATCGGAAAGTCCCTTTGTTATCGCATGAGCACTTGTCACCTTCAGAGAAGAATTTCTCGTACTTCTGTAATTCATAGAAAAGTCGTCCTTTCATCGCTGGAACTAATATAATGTATATATTCCGTCGGCTGTGAAGGCATTCTCCAGAATGTCTATCCGCAGTATCTTCGGAATGTCATCCTGCGTTATAGTTACCTCTGCAATATAATATCTGGGCTGAAGTTTTGGTCGTGTCATAAGCCCGGGATA
>JAFSHE010000267.1 GCA_017440445.1 Oscillospiraceae bacterium
TATGACAGCTGCAACGCTATCGTTTCCTTCCATGCTGGCGCAGGCGGCACTGAGGCTCAGGACTGGGTGTCCATGCTTATCAGAATGTACAATAAGTGGGCAGACCGTCACGGCTTCAAGGTAGAGATACTTGACCTGCTGGACGGCGATGAGGCAGGTATCAAGAGCGCTTCTATCCATATCCAGGGACATAATGCTTATGGCTTCCTGAAGTCCGAGCATGGCGTACACAGACTGGTGCGTGTTTCTCCCTTTGATTCTGCGGGCAGACGTCAGACAAGCTTTGCCTCTGTTGAGGTAATGCCCGAGATAGACAAGGACGTTTCCGTTGAGATACGCTCCGAGGATATCGAGATGGAAGTTTACAGAGCCAGCGGTGCGGGCGGTCAGAAGGTAAACAAGACCTCCTCTGCGGTACGTCTTATCCACAAGCCCACAGGAATCGTCGTTGCCTGCCAGACCCAGAGAAGCCAGGTGCAGAACCGTGAGTTCTGTATGAAGATGCTGATGTCAAAGCTGGTGGAGATCAAGGAGCGTGAGCATCTTGACAAGATCTCTGATATCAAGGGCGAGCAGCTTAAGATCGAGTGGGGCAGCCAGATACGTTCTTACGTTTTCATGCCCTATACTCTTGCCAAGGATCACAGAAGCAGCTTTGAAAGCGGTAATATCAACGCTGTAATGGATGGCGATATCGACGGCTTTATTAACGCATACCTCAAGGGCAGGAGCTTAGGTGAGTTTTAATGGAAAAGAATGACGTTATTCAGCTTGAAATAACGGGACTTACAAACGAGGGCAGCGGCGTTGGAAGATACGAGGGCATGGCAGTATTCGTGCCTGTGACAGCTGTTGGTGACGTTATCCTCTGCCGTATCGTGAAGGTGCTGAAAAGCTATGCCTACGGCAGGGTGGAGGATATCATAACTCCCTCGGCAGACAGGATAAAGAACGATTGTCCGTCCTACGGCAAGTGCGGCGGATGTTCATTCAGACATATCAGCTATGCGGCGGAGCTTTCCGCAAAGGAGGGCTTTGTCCGTGACGCTTTCACAAGGATAGGCGGGCTTTCTCCCGAATTCCTGCCGATACGTGGCAGCGAGGCTGCCGAGGGCTACCGCAACAAGCTCCAGATGCCTGTTGCGAAATCCGATACGGGCGAGGTGTACTGCGGTTTCTTTTCGGAGCGCAGCCACAGGGTCACTCCCGTGAAAAAATGCCTGCTCCAGCCCGATGTGTTTGCGGATATTTGTTCCTATGTCATCGGTCAGGTGGATAAGCTGAAAATATCCGTCTACAACGAGCATAAGCACGAGGGCGTGCTTCGTCATATCTTCCTGCGCAGGGGACATTACAGCGGTGAGATCGTACTCTGCCTTGTGGCAAGGAGAAAGGTCCCCGAGTTCTCACAGCTTGCAAAGCGTGTGATGGAGCGTTTCCCGCAGATAAAGGGCGTAGTGCTTAATATCAACAAGGAAAAGACGAATGTTATCCTCGGCAGTGATGAAATAATACTTCGTGGCTGTGCGGATATCACTGATACAATGTGCGGAAATGAGATAAGCATCTCCCCGAAGTCGTTCTATCAGGTGAATACTCCCGCAGCGGAGGCTCTTTACCGCCAGGCGGCGGAATTTGCCGAACCAGAGGGAAAAACGATACTTGACCTGTACTGCGGTGCGGGTACGATAGGTCTTTCAATGTCGGGTGAGGCAAAGCGCATCATCGGTGCGGAGATAGTCCCCGAGGCTGTGGAGAACGCAAAATTAAACGCCATGAGAAATAATATCACAAGTGCGGAGTTTATCTGCGCTGATGCGGGACAGGCTGCGTTAAGGCTTGCCGAAAGCGGGGAAAATCCCGATGTGATAATACTCGATCCGCCACGTAAGGGCTGCGACGAGGCTACTCTTTCCGCATGTGCGGAAATGTCCCCCGAGCGCATCGTGATGATATCCTGTAATGCGGCAACTGCGGCAAGGGATTGCAAATGGCTGTCCGAGCATGGTTACTCTGTTAAGGCAGTTCGTGCGTTCGACCTGTTCCCGAGAACGACGCATGTCGAGTGCGTGGTGAAGCTTACTAAAGAATCGTTATAGTTTTTATTATGTTCCATTGTGAGCCGACAGGCGGCTCCCGCAATATATCCTTTAGTTCGGTCAGGTGACCGTATCACAGTTTATTTTAGGAGGAACCCCACAATGGCAAAGAAGGAAAAGGTACAAAAGACCAGGAAAACGGCTGAGGAACGCCGTAAGCCCATAACCCATGATAAGATCTATAAGATCATGCTGTGGGTGACGTTTATCGTTGCAGGCGCATTCTTTCTGATAAACGTATTTAAGATGAATGTTCCGGGAATTATCGCAGTAGGCGGAGCTATTCTGCTTTTCGCTGCGGTAGTGTTCGTTATGAAAAAGGTACGTATACGCTCTTATACAAAGGAGTTTGTCGTATCCATCGGACTGGAGTTCATAATCTTTGCCATTTCGCTGTTCAGCGGAGAGTCTTACAGCGATGACTTCCCGATGTTCCTTGCCGTTATCGGTATGTCGGGTATGTACATGGAGCCTAAGTATACAAGAACTCAGATAGTAATTGCAGATGTTCTTCTCGGCATAATGTACCTTGTTGACAGCAAGAAGGGCGGACCGCTTGGTCAGTACATACTTTGCGTTGTGATATTCACGCTGGCTGCTATACTTTTCTTCCTTGCGATAAAGCGCGGCAGAGCGTTTATTGATATGTCAGGTCAGCAGACACTCCAGACCCAGAACCTTCTCTGGAAGGTGCAGGAGATGGGTGAGGATCTTGAGAAGGACTTCAACGAGTCCTCTGCACGTATTGCGGACAGCACCAAGCAGCTCGAAGCAGGTTCTGTTTCCGTTATCGAAGGAGCAGGAAGCGTTGCAGACCGCTGCAAGGATGTTCACCAGAAGATACGTGTAACAGGCACACAGATAGTGCAGCTCAACAAGCACGTAAAGACCTTTGAGGAGGCGCTTGGCGAGAACGGAGAAAATATGGAGGCTATGACCTCTCAGCTGCAGCATGTGAATGAGCTTATCGAGCGCACAAGCACTGCTGTCAGCGATATGAAGCAGCAGATGAACGAGGTCGCTGCGATAGCTGAGCAGCTTAACGAGATATCCTTCAAGACAACGCTGCTGTCCCTCAATGCTGCGGTGGAGGCATCTCATGCAGGCGCTGCGGGCGCAGGCTTTGCGGTAGTTGCAACAGAGATGAAGGAGCTTTCCGAGAACAGCGAGCGCTTCTCCGACAGAGTAGCGGAGGTAGTAAGCCATCTGCTGGCACAGGTGGAGAGGATCTCCGAGCAGTTTGGCGGAACAACGGCGGCTATCGATCGTTCTGCAGGTACTATGACAGAGCTTCAGGGAAGCTTCTCTGCGCTTACACAGCAGTTTGAGTCCCTGTATGACAACATAAACGAGCAGACCAGAAGCGTTGAGGCTGTGGATGAGATATTCGAGCAGCTCAAGACAGAGGTTGCCGATATGAAGCTCAGCTCTGCTGAAAACAAGACCACAGTAGAGGACATCGTAAAGGCGATGGATGACTACCGTGAAAATATCGGTAAGGTAATCGTGAATACCAGAGTAAGGGATCAGCTCTGA
>JAFSHE010000268.1 GCA_017440445.1 Oscillospiraceae bacterium
AGCGTTGAACGATGAACGTATAATAGGTCTGGAACTGGAATGGAGCATAGATTTTACCTATTCTCCCTCTGGTACTTCTGCGTTGAGCAAGAATATAACGGCTGAAGACATGGCGGTTTCAGTTAATCGTCAGAATACATTTACGGGCGATACAGAAACACTTGAATGTACAATAACGAAGAACCATTTTAGCTGTGTCGGCGGCTGGCTTGAGCTGGAATACTATAATGAACCTGATGTTGGTGATTTGGGAACTGTGAACGAAGTGTATCTGATAACAGAGGAAGGAAATCAGCTACCTTGTTCTTTTGTTAGTTATGGATACCACACATTATATGTAGACGGTACAGTTACTACGATCGATGTAGAGATACGTTACAGCGATGCTATCGATGGTCCTATTGCTGCGATAGATATTTCAGAGATTACCGCCATCTCCATAAACGGCGAGATATTCCCCCTCGCATAATACAAAATTCCCCGCAGAAAACCTGCGGGGAACGCTTTTATTTAGTTATCTTCAAGGTTTTTAAGCGCCTTTATCTCGTCCTTGCTGATGCGCACCTGACCGTCCTTGATGAGCTTTACCTCGCTCTTGTTGACGGAGAGCGGAACATCGGGCTTCTTGTCCAGCTTTATCTTCAGCATGCCTGTAAGGAGATTTACCTCCTCAACATGACCTCTGCCCTCCTCGGTATCCACGTATGCACCGACCTTAGGTGTGGTGCGCAGGAAATCGTCGTAGCAGTTCTGCTCGTACTTAAGGCAGCACATAAGTCTGCCGCAGGTTCCCGATATCTTTGTGGGATTGAGGGACAGCGACTGCTCCTTTGCCATCTTGATGGAAACAGGCTGGAACTCTCCTAAGAAGCTGGAGCAGCAGAAGGGTCTGCCGCATATTCCGAGACCGCCGAGCATTTTCGCCTCGTCACGGACGCCTATCTGGCGCAGCTCTATCCTTGTGCGATAGATAGCAGCGAGATCCTTTACAAGCTCACGGAAATCCACTCTGCCATCGGATGTGAAGTAGAACAGTATCTTGCTGCCGTCAAAGGTGCAGTCGATATCTATGGGCTTCATATCAAGCTTGTGGAACTGTATCTTCTCCGCAAAGGTCTGCATTATCTCCTGCTCCTTTTTGCGGTTTTCTACAAGCTGCTTTTCGTCTGCGGCGGTCGCCTTGCGGATGATGCTCTTAAGCGGCGAAACTATGCTGCTTTCAGATACCATGCGGTTTGCAAGCATTACCTCTCCGCATTCGATACCACGGGCGGTCTCTACGATCGCCTTTTCTCCCGCCTTGAACTGTACGTTGTTCGGAGAGAAATAGTAGACCTTGCCCACATCCTTGAAGCGGATTCCGATTATCTCCACCTTTGCGCCGTTGTCCTCTGCGGGAGCGGCTGCGGGTGCAGCGTGAGCGGCATCATTCCTGCTGCGTGGAGAGTCGTTGTTGTGGCGGCGCTTTTCGCGGCGCTCCTGTCTTTCGGGACGGGGTGCTGCGGGCTTGTCCGCATTTGCCTGCTTTTCAGTGGGCTTTTCGGTCTTTTCTGTATTCTCGGGTTTATTCTTAGGTGCTATTTTTTCAGTGAAATAGTTATCCATTATACTCCTTTAATGAGCCTTGCTCAGATGAATTTTGATGTAAGATAGGACGCTGTAAGCGAAAGATTGAGGTTTAATGCGGAGTCCTCTGCCGCTTCAAAAACTGCGTCCAGCATGGAGAGTATCTGCTCCTCGTTGTGTGATTTCGCAACAGCCTTTGCTTCTTCCCTGCCGCAGGAGGTGAGTACAGCACCGCATCGTGCGGCGAGTGCGTCACGCAGTATCTCGGTGAGATATCCCAGCATAGAGGCGAATTCCGCTCTGCCTGTCTGCTCGGAAAGGGCAGCGGCGCAGGAATATCCGTCCTTCCGTGCTATGGCTGAAGCGGCACGCTGTGCGCACTCCATAAACGGAGTATCTCCCCCGCCCGAAAGCACATCAAGACACTTTCCTATGTTTCCCGAGAGCATCTGTGACAGCTCCTGCGATCTGTCAGCGGGATGTCCGTTGTCGATAAGGCACTGTGCGCATTCCTCAGGAGAAGCGGTCGGCACCTCAAACTCCGTTACACGTGAGCGGATAGTTTCAAGCACCGTATCGGTATTCTCGCAGGTGAATATAAATCGCAGGAATGGCGCAGGCTCCTCTATCAGCTTAAGGAGCGTATTCTGTATTATCGCAGACATGTCGTCGCAGTCCTCGAAGATGTATATCTTCACATCTCCATCGTTGGGCTTTATAACAACGCTTTCCATTACCCTGCGCATGGAAACAAGTCCGTTTTTGCCGTCCTCGCTGAGGTTATATTTCCCGCCGCACTCACGTTTGACGAATATGATATCGGGATGTGCGTCGGAGTCTATCTTTCCGCATACTGCGCAGCTGTCGCAAGGTGGAGCGCCGCACATAAACAGCTTTGCGATATAGTTTGCCATGGTGCGCTTTCCCGCACCACGCTCTCCATATAGCAGTATTGCATGGGGGAGTCTGTGCTGCTGCGCTATGCTGTCAAGCTGCCCTTTAAGGGTGGTCTTTCCGTAAAGGCGCATTATACCTTCTCAAATCTTTCTATGTTAGTAACGAATATGGTGGCGCCGCCTACCGATACCTCCACAGGGAAGCTTGCGTAGCTTGTCGTGCCGAAGTTAGCGGAGTTAGGCACAAACTGCTTGCGGCGGTGGCTGTGTTTCTTTATTCTTTCAATGACCTCTTCCACCTTGTCGTCCTCGGCGCATATCATGAATGTGGTGTTTCCTGCCATGAGAAATCCGCCTGTGGATGCGAGCTTTGTGGCCTGAAAGCCGTGTCTTGTCAGCGACGCTGAAACGGAGTGGCTGTCATCGTTGTTTACAATAGCGTAGATAAGCTTCATAGTATTGTCCCTCCCGAAATTCTGAGAATGGGTATTTGAAATGTCAATGGGCGCAGATATCATTCTGAGCCTACATAATTATTATACTTCATTTTCAGCAAAAATGCAACACCTTTATATAATATGATAGTTGGACTTTCTGAGAGGCATCCGCAGAAGAAAAATGTAATGAATTTACATCGCTTTGTGTGATAATCACCAAAAAGGGTTGACAATAGTCGGAAAGATTGTTATAATTATTACATAACAAGACGGCAATCGAGGGCTTCCTCGGATAATATGAAAGGATGGTACATAACCATGGGCAAGTTCGTTATTACAGAGACCAAAACAGGCTACACATTCGCTCTCAAGGCAGGCAACGGCGAGAATATCGCTATCGGCGGCGAGGTCTACAAGTCCCTTGCAAGCTGCAAGAACGGCTGCAAGAGCGTTAAGACAAACGCTCCCATCGCTAACCTGGAGGATCAGACTGTTGAGGGCTACGCAACAGCTAAGAACCCTAAGTTTGAGATCTACAATGACAAGAAGGGCGAGTTCCGTTTCAGACTGAAGGCTAAGAACGGTCAGGTTATCTCCGCAAGTGAGGGCTACAAGTCCAAGAAGTCCTGCGAGAACGGTATCGCAAGCGTGCGCAAGAACGCTGCTGAGGCTGATATCACAGTAGCTGAGAAGAAGGAAAAGAAGTGATCTTTCCGTAGTATCAATGCATGATATAACAGGCGGTATAATATACTGCCTGTTTTTTTGCAACCTTTTCGGGAGAAGGTGGGTTTTATATACAAATAATTCCTGAAAGGAGCAGATATCATGGTGAGGTTTTTAGCGGGATTAATGGCTGCATTGTTTGCGCTTTTAGGTGGGGGATGCAAAACAGGCAATTTAACTGCTGAAACGTCCGATGCATTTTCGTCGGACGGGATATTTTATTGCGGTAGGGATATATCATCGGGAATAGTCCGTTTTGGCAGCAACGAGGAGTATCGTATGACCCTCGCCGAGGATAATCCGAGCAGAGTGGAGTTTCTCGGATTATTAGCTTCCTCGGAGGATTGGGCGCAGGTAAACTCAGACGCTCCCGATGTGCGTATGGAATATGCGGTGGTGGAGGTTGGCACTGAATGTATAGCGATAGGTGGGGCGGTGCGTGAGGTGTATAGCGGCAGGACCGATGATTATGGTATGCCGCTGGTCGATCTGGAGGTAAGAGGTTATATATCCCGCACATACAGCGGGCTGTTCGGCGAAAGCAGAACTATGTATTATGATGCGGAGTATACCGATAAGCTGCTTCAGATCCTTGCCGAAGGCAGAGTGCATGAGCTTGCAGGAAGGACCTTTGATGCCTATGTGGAAAGGGCTGAGGCTGACAACAGGTATTGTATTCTTTCTGAGGAATACGGCGAGATGAATATATCTGTATCTGAGCCAATGGACGCTGTCTGCGGCGATCTGCTGCGGGTAACGATAGACGCCGAACAGGAAGAAGTTGGCTGGTATGGTGCGTTGAGGGCTAAGGCAGAAAATATCACAAACGGAAACGTGGCGGCGCATCCTGCGGAAAATATCATTTCTGAGAAGTACAGAATATATCCTGCAGATAATGTATATGATTATTGTGAGATTATCACCGACCGTGATACGCTGGAGTTTGAGATGGGAATGCATTGTGACAGCGTCCTCTCTGCGGAAAGCGTGCAGGATATACTGTCTGCATATAATGAGGACTTTTTTGCAGGGAATGTACTGACGTTGCTTCACAGTAACACGCGGTACAGTGATTCTTGGCTTTCTGTGGGTGCGGTAAGCACTCCTGCTGACGGATTTATCGTGTATATCACAGAGAATGTCACACAGGGGGCGCAGGAGCTGCCTGCGGGTCATGTGATATTACTGGAAATTCCACGTTCACGTTGGAACGAGCACTACCCCAATGAGATACGCATATTAAAACAGAAATAACAGAAAAGGGCGGATATCCGCCCTTTTTGTTATTCAGGTCTGTGAGCCTTGCAGCAGAATTCCTCTGCGGTAAGCTTAAGTATTGCGACGCTGTTAAGCATCTGTTCGCTGTATTTATGCTCTCTGCCGCTTTTGTCGTATTTCGACATTATGCAGTTGAGGCCTGTTATCTTCTCAATTCCGTTCAGGATATCGATGCTGCCTCTGCCTGTGATGCACTCGTAATAGGCTGAGAAATCACACGCTATCTCCCCCGGGATGATGTCGCCCATCACATCAAGCTCAAAGGCGGCGTTGTTGTCCTTTTTCAGAAGCTCCATCTTCTTGCCCTTGGCGGCGGTGTGGAAATACAGTACAAGCTCCCCGCCCTCCAGCGTATAGCCGAAGCACATGGGTATCATGTACGGATATTCACCGTCCATAAGTGCGATGCGGCAGACCCTCGCCTCGTTCAGGATGCGCTCTATCTCGCTGATGTCCTTAACTTCCCTTTCTGATCTTCTCATGATATTTTCTCCTTTCGTGCGCCGCTTCTGTTTGTGTATGCGGCAAAAATTTGTTCTGCACATCCGCATTGTATGCTCTCTTTTATAGTATGTGAGCCTTTTGCGGTATAAAAACAAGCACCCGCCTGCGTTATGCGAGCGGGTGAAAATCCTTAACGGAAATTATGCACTTGCGTTAGCCTTCTTAGCGAGCTGGCTCTTGAGGCGGGCAGCCTTGTTCTTGTGGATGAGGCCCTTGCCTGCAGCCTTGTCTACGCTTACAACAGCAGCCTTAACAGCATCAGCGTCAGCACCCTCAGCACGAGCCTTCTTCAGAACAGTTCTGAGTCTTGTCTTTGCAGCCTTGTTAGCGTCTGTTCTCAGCTTAGCAACGAGAACTCTCTTCTTAGCGGACTTGATATTCGGCATTGTATTTTCACCTCCGTATTTTAATTACGAGCAAAAGCTTCTTTGTATTTTTACGATATTTCAGGGAATTCTATCTATATTCACCAAAAAAATCGCCGTAAACATTGAAATTTTATAAGCTCGGTTTATTTTTTCTCATAATACACTTAATTATAGCACAATCTAAATAAAATTGCAATAGTTTTTTGAAATTTTTTTCTTTAGCGGCGCAAGTAACGGAGGGACGAATATGTACAGAACAGGTCTGACTATCGAGGCGGCAGAATCGGTCGGGGATAATCGTGGCACAAAGGTCACAAGGCGACGTGTCGGTAAAGCTCTGGTGACGGACATCAGAGTGAGCGCAGAGAGTGCGGTGCTGCTTGACAAAGCAGAGGGAAGATACATCACCATCGATGGAGAACCACAGGAGCATGCAGTGGGAATGGTACTTGAGAAAGCATTGGAGCAGTTGCTGCCACGCAGAGGGACGATACTTGTGGCAGGGCTTGGCAATCCTGATATTACAAGGGACAGCCTTGGGGCGGAGTGTGTCGGCAGGCTGCTGACACGAACCGGTGATCGTAGGAGCCTTATCGCAGTGGAAACGGATGTCGGAGCAAAAACAGGGATAGAAACCGCAGGGATGGTAAGGGCGCTAGTGCGGGAAGTGAATGTATCCTGCGTGCTGGCGATAGACGCACTCGCCTGTGCAGACCTCAGGCGCATAGGACGAACAGTGCAGCTTTCGGATGCGGGGATACAGCCCGGTTCGGGGGTGCATGCGGACTCTCCGGCGCTGACGAAGGATTTTGTCGGAGTTCCTGTCGTGGCGGTGGGTGTGCCGATGGTCAGCGAGTTGTTCAGCGTTACGGGAAATCCATCGCATAAGGGGATGCTCGCTGCGCCACCCGATGAGGATGTACTGGCAATGCTCTGGGCAGATGTGATAGCGGGCGCAGTCAATTCTCTGGTCGTATGAGAGATAATATGTATATATTATAATAGTATACCCCATTAAATGGCTCAAAAAAATATACAGAAAGACTAATTGTGATGCGATATTTCAGTAAGTTCATGCAAAAATCGGTGTATTGTGCAAGATGCATAAAACAGAGCTAAAATATTCTGCAAATTTCTCTTGGGATTTAGAAAATTGTTCTTGCAATTAATCGTAAGATATGATAAAATAATTTTTGCGGGTGTGTAGATAACTATGCACCATAATACAAACGGCATAGGCGTGGAGGCCGAAGGTTGCGCGGTTTCGCGGTAATTTCGGCGGAGTATGTCCGACTTGAAGTCGGGCGGAGAGAATTTACAGAAAACGTGTTGTTCCCTGCTCTTCCTGTCGTTAAAGTGTCCGAGGTGCTCGGATAACTAACGGACAGATGGTGTTAAGATGAAACACACGGTACAGTGGATTTTTCAAAACAAGCTTTTGCCAGTATCAAA